>JAYRVK010000043.1:0-30320 GCA_041918555.1 Sandaracinaceae bacterium | reverse complement strand
TCCATCCCGCTCGGCGCGCCGCTGCCCTCCCGCACGGTCAGCGGCGTCGGCATCACCAACTTCAACGGCTCGATCCGGCCCGACTACTTCGGCATCGCCACCGGCTCGCCGAGCGCCCGCGACGCGCGCCGCGACCACATCGTGCGCTGGGTCGACGGCGTCACGCCCGATCGCGTCGACGCGCGCATGGGCGACATCTACCACTCCTCGCCGCAGGCGGTGGGCCCGCCCCGGATCGACATCGCCGACGAGGCCTACAACCTCTTCCGCCGCCGGCCCGAGGTCGCGAACCGCCCGACCATCGTCTACGTCGGCACGAACGACGGCATCCTGCACGCCTTCGTCGCCGAAGACTTCACCGACCCGGTGACGGGCACTCGCTTCGACGCGGGCCAGGAGCTCTGGGGCTTCATCCCGCCGATCCTCGTGCCGAAGCTCGAGTCGGCGACCGCGTCGCACCAGATCATGCTCGACGGCACGCCGCTCATCAAAGACGTGTTCTACCGTCGGCTGCCCGGCGACAACCCGGACGGGAACATCTACCACACGGTCCTGATCATGGGCTTCCGCGCGGGCGCGCCCGGCTACTTCGCGCTCGACGTGACCGACCCGACCGACCCGATCTTCCTCTGGCAGTTCGTCGGCGACCAGGCGGGCCGCGGCGGGGCCGGCCGCGGGCGCAGCCCGCGCGGTCCGACCGCGCTCGGCTACGCGTACGGGACGCCCGCGCTCGGCCAGGTCCTCGTGGACATCGGCGGGACGCTGCAGGAGCGCGCGATCGCGCTGCTCCCCGGCGGCGCGGGCGACGTGGACGAGACGTACAGCCGGACGACCGGCCCGATCGGCTGCCCCGCGCAGGGCATCGGCCAGCCCCCGGTCACGAGCGGCACGCTCAACGCGCGCTCGCGGCAGCGGTGCTGGGGCCGCACCGGCCGCGTGCTCACGTGGGTCGACGTGGTGACCGGCGAGGTCATCCGCGAGTTCGGCGCCGACGTCTTCAACGCGCCGCTCACCGGCGGGGTGGCGATCGCGCCCGGCGACGTCGGACAGGTCGCGGAGCGCGCCTACCTGACGGACGCCGACGGCGTGATGTGGGCCGTCGACTTCAGCGCGCGGCGCACCACCGAGTGGGACGTGCGCCCCTTCCACGACATCTTCTGGGACTCGGACGCGACGATCGGCCAGCCTGCGTACCACCCGCCGATCGTGTCGAGCGACACCGAGGGCCAGTTCGTGGTGGTCCAGGCCACGGGCGACATCGACCGCCTCGACGCGACGGAGTCCAACCGCCTCATCTCGCTGACCGAGGAGGTCGCCTTCGGCCCGAGCGGGCGCCCGTCCTACACCACCGCGCTCAACTGGGAGGTGCGCCTCCACCCGGGCGAGCAGGTCACGGGCGCGCTCGAGATCTTCGAGGGCAACGTGTACTTCGCGACGTTCGAGACGAACGTGAGCGTGACCGACGCGTGCGAGCTCGGCCGGAGCCGCATCTGGGCGGTGGACTACCTCCAGCGCGGGGCGACGCCGCCGACCGGCTACAGCGATCCGCTCGGCGGCCGCTTCCCCGAGGGTCGCTTCGAGCTCGTGCCCGGCTCGGGCGTGTTCGACCAGCACTTCCAGACCCCGCTCGTGAACGAGATCGTGCTCGGGGTCGGTGTGACGCAGCGCCCGACGTGCCTCAGCGGCGCGGAGGAGTTCGACCCGTACATCGGCAGCCGCTACCGCGTCGGCGACGTCGGCGGCGGGAGCTTCGTGCTCACCGCGCAGATCTCGGGCGGCACCGCGGACCCCGCGACCACCGGCGCGATCCGCACGGTGGAGCAGACCCTGCCGACGCCGCAGTCGTTCACCACCGTCCAGTCCTTCGCCGGGAGCGTCGACTACTGAGGTGGTAGGCTCCGCGGCGATGCGTCGAGCTGCCGCGCTCAGTCTGTGGTTCGCCGCGCTCGTCTCCGGGTGCGGCGACGAGGTCGCGCCGAGCGCCGACGGGCTCGGGGCCCCGGTCGTCGCGCCCGAGCCGCGCGCGCGGCCGGAGACCTCGCTCTACGACGCGGAAGGCGTCTTGCGGGAGTCGGACACGGTGGTCGCCGGGCTGCGGCTCCCCGTCGGGCTCGAGCCGAACGCCGACCTCTCGACGGAGCGGCGCCACGTCTACCGCTCCGAGGTCGCCCCGCAACATCTCTTGCGATACTTCGGACCGCGCCTGAACACCCTCGAGATCGAGCACGAGGGCGACGTGGTGATCTATCGAGACGCGACCCCGACCGCCGTGCGCGAGAACGCGGTGCGGCTCGACGTGACGATCGAGCCGACCTCCGCGCACCCCTCGCAGCTCACGATCTACGAGCGCCCGCCGCCGCCGCCCGAGGGCACGACGGTGAGCGAGGACGCGATCCGGCGGCACCTCGACACGCTGCGGCCCGAGCGGCGCGAGTAGGCGCGGCCAGAGAGTGCGTGATCGATCGAGGCCCGAGGGGCGCGCGCAGCGCCCCTCGGGAGCTCAGCCCGCGCCGCGCATGCGCAGGACCTTGTCGAACTCGGCGCGCGCCGCGCCGGACTCGGCGGCGGCCGCGCGCTGGAGCAGCGGCGTGACCTCCGTGTGGTCCGCGCGCACGAGGAGCTCGCGGGCGAGGTCGCGCTCGCCCCGCTCGCCGTGGCGCAGGACGTCGATGAGCAGCTCGGCCGCCTGCACGCTCGGGATCTTCCCGATCGACGCGAGCGAGGCGCGGCGCACCTCGGGGTCGCTCGCCTCGCGGTAGATGCGGCTCAGCGGATCGAAGGCGTGCCCGAAGTGGAGCGCGCCGACCGCGGCGAGCGCCTCGCGGCGCACGCTCGCGTCCGAGTCCGCGAGGCCCTGGATCACGAGGACGAACGAGCGCTTGAAGAAGAGCTGCCGCACCGCCTTGAGGACCGCGGCGCGCACCTGCGCCGACTCGCTCCCGTACATCGCCTCGAGGGGCGCGAGCGCGGCGTAGATCTCCACACGGCCGAGGTAGCCGGCGAGGCGCTCGAGGGTCGAGGCGCTCGGGGTCGGCTCGCCCGTCTCGAGCTGCGCGAGGCGGCAGAGGAGCGCGCGCCGCCGCGTGAAGTCGGGCCACTTCTGGTCCTGGATCACCTCCGCCATCGTCTCGGCGGGATCGCCCGCCTGCTCCCACTCGATCACGTCGAGGCGCCAGATCTCCGGGTACGCGGTGTCCATCCGCAGGTAGTCCGGGAACGCGCTCATCGGCGTCGTGTCGTCCTGCATCTCGGCGAGGCGCTCGCGCAGTCGCGCGTAACGCGCCTTGCGCTTGTCGGCGAGCGCGAGCTGCGCGAGCACGCCGTAGAGATCGCGGACCTTCGAGTAGAGGCCGAGCTCGTTGAACGTGTCGATCGCCGCGGCGTACGAGTTCTCCGCGAGCTCCGCGGTGCCGCCGTCCGCGAGGGTGCGGCGCGCGGCCTCGACGTGGACCTCCGCCGCGCGGTGCTGGTAGTGCCGCGCGTACGGCATCGCCTGCCGGCGCGCGTAGTCGGCGGCCTCGCGGAACAGCGTCGCCGCCGCGTGCAGCTCGCCGCGCGAGAGCGCGAGCTCCTGGAAGTCCTCGTAGTACTGGAGGACGTAGTACTTGAGGTTGTCCTCCCGAAGAATACGAATGCAATTCAAGTAGCCCTCGGCGAGGTTCTCGAAGGAGCCCCCTTTGCCGATGGTCATCAGGATCTGGTAGCAGTCGAACGCGCGCTCCCGCATGCCCTGCGTCTCGTAGCCGTCCGCGGCCGCCTCGAGCAGGTGCATGGACTGGATGATGTGCCGGCGCGCGGCGCCCTTGTCCTCGAGCGCCTGGCACGCGCGGCCGAGGTTGAAGCGCACGAGACCCTGCGTGTACGGGTCCTCGCGCAGGCGCGCGTCGTCGGCGAGCTGCTCCCAGAGCACGCGCGCCGCGCGGACGTTGCCCGCGTCCTCGAGCTGGATCGCGGCGTGGCCGAGCCAGCCCGCCTCCTCGAAGTGCCGCGCCGCCGCCTCGTGGCTCCCGCGGTGCTGCGCGCAGCGCGCGAGATCGAGCGGCACGTCGCGCGAGAGCTGCTGCGCGTCGTTCCCGTTGCCGAGGAAGAGGAGGATCGTCGCGGCCGCGCGCGTGCGGCCCAGGGCCTGGTACGCCTGGCCCATCATGAAGAGGTAGCGCGAGAGCTCCTCGTCGATCACGTGGCTCCGGTCGACGAGCTGCCAGAGGTAGCCGAGCGCCTCCGCCGGGTTGTTGGCCCGGAGCGCCCGCTCGGCGCGAGCGCGCGCGTCGCGCTTGTCGACGGTGGCCGCGGGCCTCACTCGGCCGCCTCCTCCTCCGCCCCCGGCGCGGGCGGGAGCGAGGTGCGGCGGCGCTCCGTCGGCAACAAGGATTGCCGTTCTTCACCGGCCGCGTCGTCGATGATGTCCATCGCGCGCCGGGCCCGGGCCTCGCGCTGCTTGAGCGCGTCCTCGTCGACGACCTGCACGGTGTGGAGGCGCGGCAGGTACTCGAGGTCGAGCTCGCCCTGCGAGGGCAGCATGAACACGCCGTAGAGCCGCGCGATCGAGCGGAGGCGCTCGATGGTGTCGAGCGGGACGTGGCACTCCGCGTGGGTCAGCACGTAGAGGATCGGCGTGCGCCGCTCGCGCTTGGCGAGCCGCGCGATGTCGTTCGCGAGCAGGCCGAAGACCTTGGCGTAGTTCCGGCCGTGCTCGCCCTTGAAGCACAAGACGTACGGGATGTTGATCCCCGCGTCCTGCGAGCGGCGGCGCGAGCGCGCGTGCTGAGGGTCGTAGAGGCGGCTGTCGAAGAAGCGGAAGTACACGTCCTCGCCGCGCAGGCTCAGCTTCTTGATCAGCGTCAGCGCGAGCCCGCGCGCGAAGACCGAGCGCTGCCCGCGCATCGACGCCGTCGCGTCGACCACGATGTAGTGCAGGCGCCGGTCCTCCTCGTGCTGCTTCTCGCGCGCGTAGTAGAAGACCTCGTTTTCCATGAAGCGCTGGTCGAAGAGGTCCTCGTCGAACGCGAGCTCGCTCAGCATCAGCGAGTCGAGGGTCCCCCGCCGCGCGAGGCCCGAGTAGCCGTCGACGCTGAACACCTGCTGGCCGCTCGCGCGCTTGGTCTCGAGCACGCTCGGCAGCAGATCGAGGCTGAAGTTGACGACGTCGTTCGCCTCGGGCGACGCGAACACGTTGAGGAGATCGAGCATCCCGAGCGCGCTCGCCGCGCTCGCCTCGGCGCCGAACATCCCGAGCAGGCGCAGCGTGTCGAGGTCGATCTGCTCGACGCTCGTGATCAGGCGCAGCCGATCCGCGGCGAGGTGGCTGAGGAACTGGAGATCGTCGGTGCGATCGTGCGAGGCGAAGAGCCCGGGGAGCTGTGGGTCGAGGTCGCGGTAGAGCTCGGGGTCGAGCGGCAGCGGCACGCCGACGGGCCGGCGCCCGGGCCCGAGGTGCCGCTCGTAGATCGGCCCGAGGATCTTCAAGAGGAGCACGCTGATGAGGTCGTCGGTGAGCCGCCAGCCGCGGCTCTTCTCCATCACCTCGGCCTCGGCGAGCTCCTTCATCGTCGCGTGCCAGATCTCGAGCGCCTGCCGCGACGGGGGCGAGAGCGGCGTGGCCTCGGCGGCGCGCCGGATCTCGATCGGGGCCCCGCCGCCGTCGGCGGTCGCGAGCATGCCGATGTCGTGGACCGCCCAGAACGGCACCGGGAGGCCGACCTTCGCGAGCGCGTTGCGCCAGTGCGCGGCGCGCAGGATCGCCATCGGGTTGTCGGCCTGCACGCAGCTCAGGGCCAGGCCGCCGACCGCGCGGCCCACCGGCGTCCCCGCCATCTGCGCGCTCAGCGGCATGGCCTACTGGCTGAACTTCCCGCTCTGGAACACGTGCCCGAGGAGCTGGTCGACGCGCGCGATCGCCTCCTGCGCGGGCTGCGTGCCCATCGCCTGGAGCGCGGCCTTGATCTCGTTCAGCGCCTTGAGCTGGCTGAAGAGCTGGATGTCGCTGAGCGGCCGATCGCCCACGAGCAGCTCGCGGATGCGGTTGATCTCGGCGACGAGCGCCTCCATCCCCACGTCCGCGGCGCCGAAGCGGCGGGCCTCCGGGTGCTCGCGGTAGTGCGCCTCGAGCACCGGGCCGACGATCCCGTCCAGGATCTCCGCCTGGTCGAGGTTGTTCCAGATGTGCCGCAGGATGAAGAAATCCGAGTTGTCGGGCGCGGCGCGCCCGTCGAGCATCGCGCTCGCGGCGAAGAGCTTCAGCAGCTTGATCGCGCGCCGGTCGGACATCGAGACGCCTTCGGCGCGGATCTGGAAGACGAGGCCCTTGTAGGTGGTGAGGAAGTCCTCGGGGAACGCGCGCATGCGCTGCGCGAAGACGCCCTGCAGCTCGTGGAGCGACTGCGCGGCGAGGAGCGGCTGCATCTTCTCGTAGACGCCGCTGAGCTTGCTGACCTCGACCGCGAGGCCCTTCGAGAGGAGGTCCTGGAAGTGGTAGCTGTCGAGGTTGTCGCTGCGCACGCGCAACAGGAACCGGTCGAAGACCGCCATCAGGTCCTCGTCGTTCGGGACCTCGTTGGAGGCGCCGAACGCGCTGATGAGCGGCGTCTTCCACACGTTGCTGCCGACCGTGTAGACGCGCTCGTTGAGCACGCTGAGGAGCGAGTTGAGGATCGCGCTGTTCGCCTTGAAGACCTCGTCGAGGAACACGATCTCGCAGGTCGGCAGCATCCCCTCCATGCGCCGCTGGTACTCGCCCGAGCGGAACGCCTGGATGTCGATCGGGCCGAAGATCTCGTTGGGCTCGGTGAAGCGCGTGAGGAGGTACTCGAAGTAGCTCGCCTGGATCAGCTTCGCGTACATCCGGATGAGCGCGCTCTTCGCGGTGCCGGGCGGTCCGATGAGGACCATGTGCTCGCCGGCGATGGACGCGATGAGCATCAGCCGCACGGGCTCGCTCTTGCCGAGGAACGTGGCCTCGAGCGTGCGGGCCACCTGCTGGAGCCGCTGGATGGTCTGGGTCGCCGCCATGGTCACGGGCGTACCTCTCCTCGGTTCGTTTCGGAAGTCTTCTTCGCAAGGGGCCGCTCGCACCGGTGCACGAGCGGCGCGACCTGCTCTAGGGTGCCCTCCGGCAGCGCCGCGGCCAGGCGTACGCAGCGCTCCTGGACCTCGGTGCGGTCGGTGTCGTCGAACGCGCGGACCTCGTCGATCATCGTCTCGTCCTCGAAGAAGGCGGGCAGCACCGCCGCGTAGCGCGCGGTGTCGGGGTCGGACAGGTCGAGCTTGTCCGGGAGCGCGAGCCCCGGGACGTCGAGCGTGGCCGTCATCTGCACCTCGAAGCACAGCGCGAGGGCGAAGTAGAGGTGGGCCGGCGGCGCGTGCACGAGGATCGGATCGCCGAGCGCGCGGCCGAGCCGCGGCGCCGCCTTCCACTCACCCCGCGCCACGATCTCGCGCGCGATGCCGCCGCGCAGCGCGTCGTCGCTCAGCACCGAGAGCGTCGCGAGGCCGAAGCGGAAGGACTCGCACAGGTCGAGCCGCACCAGCTCGGTCACCGGGCTGCGCGCGAGGAGCTCGCGCAGCCGCCGCTCGGTCCCGAGCCCGCTCGCCGCGTCGAGCTGACCGAGGAGCGAGACCACGTCGTGCAAGCTGCTCTGCTCCCGGAACTTCGCCCCGAACAGCGGGCGCGTGAGGAGGCTCGACGTGGTGGGCCGGCCGATGAAGCGGTACTTGTAGGCCCAGCTCTGGGCGATCACGTCCTTGCGCCGGAGCGCGGGGAACGGATCGAGGAGGGCGTGCCGGCTCAGCGCGTCGGCGCGGGTGCTCGGCGGCGCGATCGCCTCGATGATCTGGTCCACCCAGTCGACGGTCTTCTTGCGCGCGCCGCGCGCGAACAAGCGGTCGAGCTCGGGGTCGGTGACGTGGACGAGGTTCGCCGCGGCCATCGCCATCAGCACGAGATCGCGGTCGGGCCACGGCACCGTCTCGACCGGCGCGATCGACGCGGCGTGGCGATGGAGCGCGTCGAAGATGATCGAGTTGCTGTCCGCGTCGCTCGTGTTCGCGTGCTGGTAGTAGGTGATCGCGCCGGGCGCGTGCGGCTGCCCGACCTCGACCGTGCCGCCGGACACGAGCGGGGCCACGAAGCGCGCGACGAGCTCGTCGTAGCGGCGCTGGAGCTTCTCCGCCTCGCTCATCCGCCGTCGTCTTCCGGCGGCTCGGCCGGCGCGATCGGGAGGTCCTTGCCGGGCACGCCCCACAGCGGGAAGCGCCGCGGATCGCCGTACTGCATCAGCGGGAGCGGCGGATCGACGCGGTCGGGCGCGTCGGCGTGGACGGTGAGCGCGGCCACGTCGCGCAGCACCTGCCGCGAGACCGGCGCGAACGCGCTCGCCGCGACGACGCGCGGCACCGGGCTCTCGGGCTCGAAGAACACGTGGCCGCCCTTGCCGTCGGCCACGAGGTCCGAGAGGACCTGCGGCGCGA
The DNA here is from genome assembly GCA_041918555.1 of Sandaracinaceae bacterium. GTDB lineage: Bacteria > Myxococcota_A > Polyangia > Polyangiales > Sandaracinaceae > JACKEC01. Next base: position 21,854 of record JAYRVK010000043.1, on the reverse strand, counting down.
CCGCGGGCACGAGCGTCATCCCGCTCGGCACGTAGATGCGCTCGGCGACCTCGGAGTAGAACGTGCCGAGCGGCACGCCCTCGATGCCGCCCTTGTCGAGCAGGTAGATGCGGTCCGCGGCGATCGCCATCTTCAGCGTCGAGAGCGTGCGCGGCGGCAGCGCGTAGAGCATCCGCGCGAGCCACTCGCGCTGCGCGGCGGGGACCACCGTCGCGACGACGTTGCGCCACGGCGCCATGGTCGTGTCGAGGCGGAGCGGGAGCTCGAAGCCGAGGTCCGACGCGCCGGGCCCGCCCTTGTGGACCTGCGCGGCGTGCTCGAGGGTGAGCTCGTTGCGCACGAGCGAGCGGACCGGCGCGAAGGGCGGCGCGGGATCGACGATCACCACGTGCCCGTCGCCGCGGAAGAGCGTGAGGGCCTCGTCGTCGAAGAGGCTCTGGCAGCTCTCGAGCGCGATCGGGTGCCGGAACCCGTGCTCGACCGCGAACGAGCTGCCGAGCGGCTCGAAGACGTGCACGCCGGGCAGGGCCATCATGAGATCGACGATCCGCTCGGGCGCCTCGTCGACGTCGAAGAGGTAGAGGCGGCGCGTCGTGTCCTCGAACGCCGAGTCGCTCGGCCACTCGGCGAACGCGGCGCGCGCGCGCACCTGCCAGCGGAAGAGGTAGCCGACGAGCGCGCCGCCGATGCCGACCTCCGCGGTGACGTAGAGGCGCGTCGGCTTGGTGCGCTGCGAGGGCGGGACGCGGATCGGCTCGAGCTTGAGCACGAGCTCGCGGAAGGCGATCTCGCGCTCGAAGTCGTACGCCTGCCGGAAGCTCTCGTGGTAGAGGACGACGTCCGCGCGGTCGTCGAGCAGCTCCTCGACGTCGTAGCCGAGCGGCGAGGCCGCGTCGCGGTACTTCACGAAGTGGCGCGAGGTCCCCGTGAACACGAGCCCGCCCGCGAGCTTGCTGACCGAGGCCACGCGGTCCATCCGGTAGCTCGACTCCGCGCCGCACAGGAGCAGGATCTCGCGCGTCTTGAGCGGCGTGATGACGCGCCGCAGGCTCAGGCTCGGGAGGAGCTCGTCGAGCGAGCCCTCCTCGCCGTAGGCGCGCAGGAACGCGACGAGCCGATCGAGCGAGGGGAAGAGCACCGCGCCCTTCTGTCCGAGCACGACGCCGCGCGCGTCGGGGGACACGCCGGGTGTGCGGAAGCGGGTCTGGTGGAGCGCCGCGCGTTCGAGCACGAGGTCGACCCTAACACGATCCGAAGGGCGCCCGCTTGACCGCTTGGCGGCGGGTGGCGAGTCTCAGGACATGCTGACGCGCGTTCGTATCGCTGGCTTCAAGGCCATCCCGGCCTCAGGGGTCGAGCTCGCTCTCAGGCCGTTGACACTGCTCGTCGGCCCGACGGGGTCGGGCAAGTCGAGCATCCTCGAGGCGATCGCGCTGACGGCACAGTCGACGCGGACCGAGACCAAGATCCAGCTCACGACGGCCGGCCGGCTCGTTCGACTCTCCGACGACACCGCGTGGCCCCGGTCGCACATCGACCTGCTCCACGGATACGATCCGAGCGCCACGCTCGAGGTGGAGGTGGGGCTCGAGTTGATCGGCGCAAGTCAGGAGCTCACCTTTGGCTTTCGCGCCTCGCAGCTGGATCGCGGGCACGAGGCGAACTTCGAGCAGTGGGTAGCGGAGGGCTCCGAGCGCGTCCACTTCCACCGAGAGGTCGCGGGCGGCGGCTTCAAGATCATCGCGACGCACGGCGCGGGCTCGTGGTCGGTGTCGGGTGACCTCCAACGCCTCCTCGATCGGGCGCTCTTCGCCGCCGCCCCGGTCCGAGGCTTCGGAATGGTCGCCGACCGCCTGGCTGCGTATCTCACCTCCGCGATGCTCCGGTACATCGGGCCCTGGCATGGGGCGCCCCTCCTCGTCTCGCCGGATCCCACGGGCCCGGCCGGTGCGGCGGGCACGTTCGGAGAGCACGTGCTCCGCGTGTTGGCGCAGAGCGGCCCGCGGAGCGCGCGCTTGCGCCGGGCATTTCGAGCCGCCGAGCGCTTCGGTCTCCCGAACTTGAAGGTCGGCGTCGAGAACGGCGCGCTCGTCGCTTGGTTCGACGATCCGGTGACCGGGGTACGCGTCCAACTCGATCACGCGGGCTCGGGATCGCACCAGGCCCTGCCGATCCTGACCGATCTCAGCGATGTCGAGACCGGGGGCTGCGTCATGATCGAGGAGCTCGAGCGCGGCTCGCACCCCGCGTTCTTGATCGCGTGGGGCGAGACGCTCGCCGACACAGTGGCTCACGGCGCGCAGGTGCTCGCGACGACTCACTCGCCGGACCTCGTGCTCGCGTGCGCCCTCGCCGTCAAGCGCGGGAACCTCGCGCCGGAAGACGTGATCGTGTACGAGCTCGGGCGCACGGCAGAGGGCGTTGGAGCCCGGGCCGTCGAGATCGGGTCGGATGGACGTCTGAGCGAGGGCTTCATCCATTCCTACCGCGACGCGGAGCGCGAGCTACTTGGCGGTCTCTTCGACGCGAGTGACGGCGACTCGTGACGTTCGCCGATGTGCAACGGCGGCCCGTCGTCTTGGACGCCGGAACGATCGCGGACTGGATCGCCGCGCGCCTCTTCCCAGAATCGACTTCGGCGTGCGATGCCCGATGGGCTGCGAGCGCCGACGCTTGTGAGCACCTTGAGCGACGTCATTGCACCTTCCCGACATCGAAGTCCCTGCGGAGAGAGACTCTCCACGCGGCCGCAGCGCGGGTTCCGCGCATTCCGCGGGGTGCGCTCCAGGAGGTCGAGTCCAAGCTCGAGCCACCCTTGAGCCAGTCGCGGCTGGACTCGGCGCTCCTCCCCGAGGGCCTGGGAGCGATTACGCGGAAGGACGCGCACGTGGTCCAGCTCGCTCTCGCCAGCACCGCTGCCGGTGTGCTCACCACAGACACCGAGCTGGCCCGCGGCATCCGTACCCACTCCGAGCTGCGGACCCGGCTCGACGTCTGGCACGTACTCGACGCCGCAGCCGAGCTGCCAGCCGAAGCGCGTCGCTCCGTTCGGGTGACGCCCGCGGACCCGCGCAAGCCGCGAAGCTCGCGCAAGAGGAGGCGGCGCCGCTAACCACCGATCGCGGGAGATCGCGCTCCGTGGGCCAGGCGTGGTAGACGGGGATCGCATCGAGGAGGTGCGACATGCGAAGGACGGGGGCTTACGCGGGGCTGGGCGTGTGCATGCTGGTGTGGCTCGCGTGCGGGACGTCGGGCGAGGACACGAGCTCGTCGTCCCCGACGACGATCACAGTCGTCAGCGCGCGGTACGGCACCGCGCTCGACGCGCAGTACCGGATCACCGCGCCGGCCGAGACGTTCGCGCCCATGGATCCGGTCTCCATCAGCCTCGAGATCGAGGGGCGGCCCGAGGCCGGCACGGTGATGCTCCGCTGGCCCTTGGGCGGGAGCAACGTCGAGGCGTCGGTCGATCTCGCGACCGTGAACTCCGGCGTCCTCGTCTCGGTCGGCCAGAACACGTTCGTCGGCGGGACGCTCACCCACACGGGGCCGCTGCCGCCCGGCGACTACGAGACGATCGTGCTCTTCAACGGCACCGAGGTCGGCCGCTACCCGTTCGTCGTCGCCGGCGCGCTCCCGCCGGGCACGGTCACGGCCGCGATCAGCGGCCCGTTCACGACGGAGCCGGGGACGCCGCGGCCCGCGCCGACGAACCCGTTCCCGAGCGCCACCACGACGATCCACGCGGCGTGGGATCACATGAACGTGCCGGCGAACGAGCAGCTCACCTTCGCGCTCGTCGCGGTCGATGTCGGCACCGCCGCGGCGCCCGGCTCGCAGGTGTCGAGCGCGCAGACCACGGTGCCCGAGGCGGGCCCGCACAACGGCCCGCTCCAGTTCTCGCTCCCGCGGCCGTGGCCGCCGGGGAGCTATCGCATCACGGGGACGGGCAACACGCTCGGCGAGTTCGCCACGCTCGAGTTCACCGTCCAGTAGCCGCGCCCTACGGCTGCGGGCCCAGGGTCACGCGGTAGGTCTGCGAGTCGTTGTCGTGCCCGTAGACCTCGACGATCGCGGGGCCCTCGAAGTCGACCCAGTCGTGGTTGCTCCTTTGGCTCGAGCCGCCGATGCGCTCGCCCGCCGTCGTGAAGAGGCGGAGGTTGAGGTCCTCGCGGTGCATCAGGAACTCGGTGTAGAGGTCGAAGCGCCAGGGGCCCGCCTCCTCGATCCGGTAGAAGTCGCCGGCCGCCGCGCACACACCGCCCGCCACCTCGCCGTCGAAGCTGATGAGCTGCGCGCTCGCGAGGTCGTCGTTCGGCTCGCTCGCCTCCTCGTCCGCCGGCCCGCAGTTCGCGACGAACGGCGGCGGCATCGGCGTCCAGCTCTGCTCCGGGTCCGCGGCGAGGCCGCCGAAGTCGATCTGGTAGATCGACTCCTTCTGGTCCGCGACGATGCGCATGTCGCGGCGCCGGATGAAGTAGCCGCTCGGCATGCGCTGGACGAGGCCGCGCAGCGAGTTCGGCTGCGCGTTGTCCGCGTCGCCGATGCGCAGGCCCGGGCCGTCGGCGATGATCGGGTTGATGAACGCGGCCGCGTCGACGCTCGTCGCGGGATCGAACTCCGCGGTCTCGACCTCGACGTAGAGGACGAGCGCGCCGTTGTCCTCGAGCGCCGCGCTCATGCCGTCGATCGCGCGGATGTACTCGGGGCACGCGGGGCACCAGCCCGCGCTGATCACGAGGACGATCGAGGAGTACTCGTCGTAGGCGTCCGAGCAGTGGAACTCCTCGAGGTCGAGGGTGGTGGTCGTGCCGTCCCAGAGCTGGGCGTTGTCCCAGCGCCAGTCCGGGATCACCTCGCCGAGGCCCAGCGCTCCGCTGAACTCGGGGTAGTCGCACGGCGGCGGCGGCGCGGCCGCGTCGGGGGGTGCCATCGGAGCGCCGTCGCAGGCCGAGAGGCCCAGCGCGGCGAAGACCAGGAGACGCGCGCGTCGCATGCGCGAGCATGGTGCCTCAACCGAAGAGCGCGCGCACCGTCTCCTTCCGGAGATACACGATGGAGCCGACGTACGCGGCGAGCTTCGCGACGAGCCAGCCGAGCGCGAAGCACAGGCCGAACGTCCCCGAGGCGCGCATCACGCCGCTCATCATGCGCTCCACCGCCGGATCGGTGCCGCCGAGCCCCGCGGTCACCTCCTCCATCGCCGCGACGGTCTGCTGCTGCACGATCACGCCGACGCCGCCCACCGCCAGGTCCGCGAGGATCGAGAGCGCCGCGGCCCCGATGAAGATCATCGGCGCGTTCGGGTGCCACCGGAACAGGAGGATCGCCGCGATCAGGAGCGCGAACGACCCCACGAGGTTGACGATCTGCGCCGCCACCGTCGGGATGCGCCACGCCTGCGCGATCTCGAGCGAGCGCTGCTGGAGCTCCTCGTTCATGCGCCGGAGCTCCGGGTTGGGCTCGTGCTGCTGCAAGTCTCGTTGCATCTCCACGACGCTGTCCTGGATCGCCACGCTGCCCAGGCCGACGACGCTGCCGCAGCTCCCGAGGCCCCCCAGGACGATCGCGAGGATCGCCACCACCCAGAGCCCGGCCGGCCGATCGGGCTTCGCTTCGTCGCTCATGAGAGCGCAACGTACACGGGACCGGTGCGGCGGGCGACCCGACCTCACCGGTGCGGTGAGTCCGGTCAGGGACGCGCGCCCGGGCCGACACCGACGGCGAGGCGCGCGCGGACGTCGTCGCGGCTGAGGACCCACGTCGCGTACGCGCCGAGCGCGAGCGAGGTCGGCGCGCAGTAGCACCCGAAGATCGCGGCGAGCCCGGCGCCGGCGGCGACCGCGCCCAGGACCCGCCCGCGGAAGCGGAAGAGCTGCCAGCCCGCGACGGCGTGGAGGAGCCCCGGCGCGAGCTGCGTGAGGCCGATGCCCGCGAAGGTCAGGACGAGCAGCTCCGGGATCAGCTCGGCCTCGGGCGACGCCGGATCCGCGGGGATGTCCGCGAGCGCGTCGAGCATGAAGCCGCCGAAGAGCACGTAGTACGCGCCCATCGCCGCGAGCAGCCCGCCGTGGATCATCATCAGGACGGCGAGGATGCGCACGTGCCGCACGTGCGGGCCGCGGTCGAGGAGCGCGAGGCAGCTCGCGCAGAGCGCGGGTGTCGAGCCCGGGACCACGCACTCGGCGCAGACGAACGTGCCGCAGCGATCGCACGTGCCGCCGTCCGCCGCGCGGTCGGGATGGTGCCCGCACTTCGCGTCCACGGTCTTGGCCTAGCACGGCCCCGTGGGTTTATGCTCGGCGCCGGAGGAACCGATGGGAGCCCTCGATGCGATTTCCACCCAGGCCCGCGAGGTCCTGCTCGAAGCGCTGATGAGCGTGGCCTGGGCCGACCGCACGCTCGCGGCCGAGGAGCGCAAGGCCGCGCAGGCCGCGGCGATGGGGCTCGGCCTCGTGCTGCCCGGCGACCGGGATCTCACGTCCCCGGACCGAAGGCCGATCCCGCCCGAGCGCCTCGACGTGTCGGGGCTCAACGCGCGCGACCGGGAGCTCATCTTCCTCTGCGCGGCGTGGATGGCGTTCGCCGACGAGGTCGAGGATCCGTCGGAGACCCAGGTGCTCGAACGCCTCTCGGAGCGCTTCGAGCTGACCGACGAGCGCACCGCGTGGCTCAAGGACCGCGCCGGGGCGCTGCGCAAGAAGCAGGCGCCGGACGCCTCGTGGTGGCGCGCGTTCAACTCGCTGATCGTCGAGGCGGCGCAGGCGCTCAGCGAGGAAGGCAAGGGGAAGCCCTGAGCGTTGGGCTCCGCGTGAGGTCCTCCGCCGTCTTCGTCTTCTGCGCGCTCCTCGGGGGGCCGGCGCTCGCGGCGGCGCAGGACGCGCCGTCGATCGACGCGCTGCGCGAGCGCGCCGCGCGGGTCGAGGGGCAGCGCGGGCACGAGGCGGCCGCCGACGCGCTCGCCCACGCGCGCCGCGCGATCGCGGGCGCGGACCGGCTCGCCGCCCGCGGCGACGCCGACGCGGCCGAGCGGGCGCGGGCGATCGCGGACGCCGCGCTCGTCCTCGCGGACCGCCTCGCCGCGCGCGAGCGCGCCCGCCACGCGCTCGCCGACGCGCGCGAGCGCAAGCGCGCGGCGCAGCGGAGGATGGAGGTCGCGCGCGAGGCGCTCGAGGCCGCGGTCCGCCAGCGCGACGCGGGGGCCGACGGGTGAGGTCCGCAATTCTATTTGCGGTCGTGGTGAGCACGGCGTGCGGCCCCGGGGCGCCGCGCGCGTCGGCGCCGCTCCGCGCCCAGCTCGCCTCGGCGGAGGCGGCCGCGGCGCGCGAGCGCGCCCCGGACCTCGTCGCGCGCGTGGAGGCCGCGCTCGACGACGCCGACGCGGCGGAGCGCGCCGGCGACGCGCTGGCCGCCGCGGACCACGCGACCCGCGCGCGCCTCTTCCTCGAGGCCGCGCTCGCCGAGGCGACGCGGCTCGAGGACGAGGGGGAGCGCAGTAACCTCGAGGCCCAGATCGCGACGCTGCTCGCGCGCGCGCACCGCGACGAGGACGCGCGCGAGGCGATGGGACGGGAACAGGCGCGCGAAGCCGCGGCGAGCGCGGCGCGCGAGGAGGCGCTCGCCGCGCTGGCGCTCGCGGAGTCGGACGAGGCGCGGCCGCTGCGTCGAGAGCGCCTCTCGCTCGAGCAGGCCGCGGACGTCCGGCGCGCCGCGGCCGCGCTCCGCGCGCGGGCCCGGCTCGCGATGGCCGCGGCGCGTGCGCTCGGGGCCGACGACGCTTCGATGGCCGCGACGGACGCGGCGATCACGGAGAGCGAAGGGGCGACCGGCGACCCGCTCGCCGCGCTGTCGCACGCCGAGCGCGCCCACCGCGAGTCGCTGCGCGCCCTCGGCGCCCGGCGCGCCGCGGCCGAGGGCCCCGGCCCCGACGGCCCCGCGGTCCTCGCCGAGGCCGCCCGCGCGGAGGGGTTCGAGGTCGTCAGTCTCCCCGAGGGCCTCGCGGTCGAGGTCGAGGGGCTCTTCACCGGCAGCTCGCCGGCGCCCGCGCGCAATGCCGCAAGTCGTCTTGCACGTCTCGCCGCGCTCGTCGCCGCGCACCCGCACGGCCCGGTGCAGGTGCAAGCACAGGTCGCGCAGGAGGGCCGCGCCGCCGACGCCCGCGCGGAGCGCCGCGCCGAGGCGGTGCGCCGCGCGCTCGTCGAGGGCGGGATCGACGAAGCGCGGCTCACGGCGCAGCCGATCCCGACCGCGCTGCGCGGCGACGAGCCGGTGGCGCGCGTGCGCCTCCTGTTCGTCGCCTACGCGGGCGGGTAGCGCAGGCGCGCCACGGTCACCGAGCGACCCCGGCCGCGACACAAGCTGGGCGCACCACCGCGGTTCGCGCGATCGCGGCCGTACAGGCCTTGCCGGACGATGACTCCATCGCGCCCACTTCGCGAACACGCTGTGCGGTGTCAACCAAGCTTGCCTTCCGCTGCCGCCTTCGTGAGCCGAGCCGCGGCTCGGGTCTTCGAAGGGGGTTTCACCCCCTTCCCCAGTACGAACGCGGCAGAGCCGCGTTCGCTCCCCGCGGTTTCGCTGCGCGACGGCCTGGCCTCGATCGATTCATCGACACCCTCTGTCTGTCTGAGTCGGAGGTTGGCCTTGCCACGCCGACGACCTCGCCGATCGAGCGCATGCGAGCGTGCACGTCGTCCCCCGCGATCGCGTCCACCGCGGGCGGGCATCGTCGAGCGCGCGCCGCGCTGCACGCCGGGGGGCGCCGCTGGGATCAGCGCGGGCTGCACCCCGCGGATGCAGCGCCCTGCGTGCGGCTCGGGCGCGCTGGCTCCCGGGGCGCGCTACTTGCGCTCGGGCGGCACCTGCGAGGGCCGGCCCTCCTCCTCGCGCTCGCGGAACCGATCCGCGAGCCGGCGCACGAGCGCGCCCATCCACGGCTTCATCGACGCGAGCTCCTCGCGCAGGATCGCCTCGCTCACCTTGCGCAGGACCGAGCGCTCGAGCGCCCGCACGGTCGCGGTGCGCACGCCGGGCGAGAGGATCGCCATCTCCCCGAAGACCTCGCCCGGGCCCATCACGCGGATGCGCTCGCCGCCGCGCAGGACCTCGCACGAGCCCTCCTCGATGATGAACGCGGTGTCGCCCTCGTCGCCCTCCGCGACGACCGTCTCGCCCGCCTCGCAGACCATCGCCTCGAAGGACTCGCCGCCGCGCACGAAGCGCAAGAGCTCGTCGCGCAGCTCGCCGACCGTGCGATGGCGGCCCTCCGGCTCCCTCGCCATCGCCTTCGCCACGATGCGGCCGAGCGCGGCGGGCACCACGCCCTCGCCGCGCACCTCGTCGATCGTGGGGTAGCGGCACAGGAACGCCTGCGCGAGCACCTGCACGTGCGAGTCGCCGCGGAACGGCGGGCGCCCCGTGAGCACGTGGTAGAGCAGCGCGCCCACCGCGAACACGTCGGAGCGCTCGTCGAGCCGCGCGCCGCGCGCCTGCTCGGGGCTCATGTGCGTGGGCGTCCCCACCACGTTGTCGCTGTCGCCCTCGTCGGGCCGGCTCCGCTCCTCCTCGAGGAGCCGCGCCACGCCCCAGTCCATCAGGTAGACCTGACCGAACTCGCCGACCATGACGTTTGCGGGCTTCACGTCGCAGTGCAGCACGCCGCGGCTGTGCGCGAAGGCGAGCGCGTCGCAGACCTTGATGATCACGTCGAGGATGTCGAGCAGCTCGCTCCGCGCGGGGAACCCCTCGCCGAACGAGCGCACCCAGTCGAGGAGCGTGCGACCCTCGACGAGCTTCATCGCGAAGTAGAGCCGCCCGTCGTCGACGCCGATGTCGTGCACCGGGACCACGTGCGGGTGATCGAGCTGCCCCGTCAGCCGCGCCTCGCGCAGGAACATCTCCACGTGCTCGCGCCGCCCCGCGAGGTGATCGTGGTGGACCTTGAGCGCGATCGTCCGCGCGAGCGGCGCGTCGCGCACCTCGTACACGGACCCCATCCCGCCCGAGGCGCGCTCCGCCACGCGGTGGTAGCGGTCGCGCTGCGCCTCCCGGACCGCGGTGAGCAGATCGGTCGTCTCCCCGGACGCATCGCGCCGCGCGGAGGGCATCGTCTCGATCCCGCTCTGCGCCGAATCGCGGGGGGTCGTGGTCGCGCGCTCGTCCTTCGTCACGCGGGATCGAGGATATCGCCTTACTCGACCGTCAAGTAGGTATACCCGCGCAGCGAGTCCTCGTAGTGGCTCATCAAGAGCTTGACGTTCTCGAGCGTGATGAGCCCCTGCCGCATCGCGCGCTCGGCCTGGCGGCGCACCCGCTCGACCATGCGCTGCGGCTCGTACTCCACGTAGCCGAGGACCTCCTGCACGCTGTCGCCCTTGATCACGGCGGACACCATGTAGCCCTCGTCCTCCATCCGGACGTGCACCGCGTTGGTGTCCCCGAAGAGGTTGTGCAGGTCGCCGAGGATCTCCTGGTACGCGCCGTTCAGGAACAGCCCGAGGAAGTAGCGCTCGCCCTCGCGCAGCGGGTGCACCTCGAGCGCGTGCTTCACGTCCTCGACGTCGATGAAGCGGTCGATCTTGCCGTCGCTGTCGCAGGTGAGGTCCGCGATCGTCGCGCGCGCGGTCGGCCGCTCGGTGAGCCGGTGGATCGGCATGATCGGGAAGAGCTGATCGATCGCCCACACGTCCGGCGCCGACTGGAACACCGAGAAGTTCCCGTAGTAGATCGACGCCATCGAGTCGCGCAGCTCGATGATCTCCTCGGGCATCCGGCGGCGGCGCGTCGAGGCGTCGAGGATCTTCTCGATGCACTGCCAGTAGAGCCGATCGGTCTGCGCGCGCTGGCGCAGGCTGAAGTAGCCGAAGTTGAAGAGGCTCGCCGCCTCGTCCTTGGCCTGCTGTGCATCGTGCAAGCTCTCTTGCACGTTCTTCGGGCGGACGTTCTCCCACGTCTCGAAGAGCTCGCGCAGGATCCGGTGGTCGCCCGCGGTCGGCTTGGCCGGCGGGGCCGCGGTCTCGACGCCGCTCTCGCCGACGATCTCGAACACGAGCACCGACTGGTGCGCGCTGATCCCGCGCCCGCTCTCGCTCACGATGGTGGGCGGCTGGATCGAGGCCTTGTCGCACGCCTCCTTGAGCTGCGCGACGACGTCGTAGGCGTACTCCTGCTCGGTGTAGTTCTTCGACGCGTGGAAGTCGGTCTGCGAGCCGTCGTAGTCGACGGCGAGGCCGCCGCCGATGTCCATGTAGCCCATCTTCGCGCCCATGCGCGCGAGCTCGACGTAGATCGTCGCCGCCTCGCGGAGCGCGTTCTTGATCGGGATGATGCTCGAGATCTGGCTCCCGATGTGGAAGTGCAGGAGCTGGAGGCAGTCGAGCATGTCGCGCTCGGCGAGCACGTCGACGACGCGCACCAGCTCGTCGGCGGTGAGCCCGAACTTCGCGCGGTCGCCGGCCGAGGTCTTCCAGCGGCCGACGCCGCGCGAGGTCAGCTTGCTCCGCACCCCGAGCGTGGGGCGGACCCCCGTGCGCTTGGCCGCCTCGAGCGCGAAGTCGAGCTCCTCGAAGCGCTCGAGCACCACGATCACGGTCTTGTCGAAGAGCTGCGCGAGGAGCGCGGTCTCGATGTACGCGCGGTCCTTGTAGCCGTTGCAGATGATGAGGTCGCCCGGATCGCGCGTCGCCGAGAGGGCGATGAGGAGCTCGGGCTTGCTGCCCGCCTCGAGGCCGACACGCCACGGCTTGCCGTGCTCGACCACCTCGTCGATGAGGTGCCGCTGTTGGTTCACCTTCACGGGGAACACGCCGCGGTAGGTGCCCTTGTAGTCGTACTCGGTGATCGCCGCGCGGAAGCACTCGTTGATGTGCCGGATCCGATCGCGCAGCACGTCGCTGAAGCGGATCAGGAGCGGCAGATCGAGCCCGCGCGCCTCGAGGTCGAGCACGAGCGCGTGGAGGTCGAACGTCCGCGTGTCGTCGTCGCGGAACGGGACCACCTCCACGTGCCCCTTCTCGCTGATGCGGAAGTAGGGCGTGCCCCAGCCATTGATCTGGTACAGCTCGGCGCTCTTGGCGGCCGTCCAGGGCGTCTCGTCGTCCATGCTAGGGCCGGTTCTTAAAGGGTTCCGCGCCCGCGAGCAAAGGAAAACGCGGGGGTGTAGCATTCGGACCCGTGGACGACGCGAACGCGCTGGCGGAGACCCTCGCGGTCGGCTCCGAGCCCGGCGCCACGCGGCCGGCGGACGCGCTGCCGTCGATGGCGGGCGCGCGCCTCGACCACTTCGTGATCGAGGAGCTCCTCGGGCGCGGCGGCATGGGCGAGGTCTACGCGGCGACCGACACGTCGCTCGACCGGCCGGTCGCGATCAAGGTCCTGCGCGCCGACGTGACCGCCCACGAGGGCATGACCGACCGGGTCCTCCGCGAGGCCCGCGCGCAGGCGAAGCTCAGCCACCCGAACATCGTCCACATCTACTACATCGGCCGCCGCCCCACCGAGGACGGGACCGCCTCGCTCTTCTTCGCGATGGAGCGCGTCTCGAGCGGCGACCTCGAGGACGTGCTGAAGACGGGCGAGACGATGCCGCCCGAGGAGGCGCGCCTCGCGATGATCCAGGTCGCGCAGGGCCTGCGCGCCGCGCAGAAGGCAGGCGTGATCCACCGCGACATCAAGCCCTCGAACCTCCTCGTGGACGAGCACGGCGTGATCAAGATCGCGGACTTCGGCCTCGCCAAGCCGATGGACGGCGACAACCAGATCACCCAGGAAGGCGCGGTCGTCGGGAGCCCCTGGTACATGGCGCCCGAGCAGGCCATCGGCGAGTCGATGGACTTCCGCGCCGACATGTACTCGCTCGGCGCGGCGTTCCATCACCTCCTCGTCGGCGCGCCACCCTTCGACGGGCCGCGGCCGCTCGCGGTGGTCGCCAAGCACCTCAGCGAGGACCTCGTGCCCCTCGCCAAGCGCGCGCCCCACGTGCCGCCGCCGCTCGCGCGCGTGATCGAGCGCCTCCTCGCCAAGAAGCCCGAGGATCGGTACGCCGACTACGACGCGCTCGTCGCCGAGCTCGAGGCCGCGGCGCCCGAGGCGCGCGCGTACGCGCCCTTCACGACGCGGCTCTTCGCGGTGCTCGGCGACTTCGTCCTCGCCGGGCTCCTCATCGGGTTCCTCGGCTGGATCGGGCTCGTGCTCTACCTGGCGATCGTGACGGTCGGCCACGGCTGGCGCGGGCAGTCCCCCGTCAAGTATCTCCTCGGGATCGAGGTGCGGCGCGACGACGGAGAGCCGATCGGCTGGCTCCGCGCGGCGGGCCGCACGCTCGTGTCGCTCTGGATGCCGATGCTCGCGGGCGCGACCATCGCGCTCTCGGCCGGGATCCCGGAGCTGCTCGAGACGATGGAGGGCCTGCGCGCGGAGTCGCTCGACGACCTGCAAAACCTCTTGATCGCTGCAGGCCTGAGCCACGGCTTCCTCTCGGTGCTCTACGTGGTCGGCCTCGGGATCGCGCTGTTCCACCCGGAGAGGAAGACGGTGCACGACATGGTGCTCGGGACGGTCGTGGTCTACCGGCTCGGCCGCGCGCGGCACGGGGCGCGCGCGGTGCGCTCTCCGTCGGGCGTCGCCGCGGGCTCCGCCAGGCTCGAGGCGCTCGGCAAGAAGCTCGGAGACTCTCGCCCGTCGCCGCGCGGGCCGAGCGCGCCCTGACTCACGGGAGGGTGCGCCGCGTGTGGTCCCGGATCATCCGGCGGAGCCGCCGGCTGAGCACGGCGATGATCCCGCGCGCGAGCTCGGGGTGCTCGGCGAGGAGATCGAAGAATGGCTCCTGGTCGAGGCGCAGGCACAGCGTCTGCTCCTTGGCCACGACCGTGGCGCTGCGGGGCTCGGCGTCGAGCAGGCTCATCTCCCCCACGCACTCCTTGCGGCCCAGCTGCGCGACCTCCCGTCCATCGAAGAGCACCGCGACGAGGCCCTCCACCACCAGGTAGACGCAGTCGCCTTGCTCCCCCTGCCTGAGGAGCTCGTCGCCCGGATCGAAGGACTGCTCCTCGGCGAGCCGCGCGACGCTCACGAGGAGCTCGCTCGGGACGTCGGCGAAGAAGTCGATCGCCTTCAAGAAGAGCACGCGCTCGACGGTGGAGATCATCGTGGGCCTCCCGGCTTCATCGGCTCTCGCATCCTGCATCATGCGGACGGAGAGCGTGCTCAGGCGGCGCACCGTGATCCCCTGCGCCATCGACTCGACGGCCTCCCGCACGAGCGGGTCGGGGTGGGCGAGCAGCGCGCCAGCGTGCCGGTGGACCGTGCCCGCGAGCGCGAGCTCGTACACCGCGCACGAGACGACCCACGGGTCCGGATCGGTGAGGAGCGCGGCGAGGCGCGCGCCCCGGGGCGCGGGGTCGCCGGAGCCGCCGACCCGCTCGTCGAGCAGCTCGAGCAGGCGACCCTTCATCGCACCCAAGGGCATGTTGTCCAGCAGCTCGAGCGCGTTGCCCCGGCGGTCCCGGTCGGCGCTGAACAGCGCCTCGGTGATCTCGCCGAACGCGTGCCGCGGCGCTCCGATCGAGGCGAGGGAGAGCGCGTGTCGCGCGGAGCGCCGCCAGCGCTGCTCGAGGGCGTCGCCCAGGAGCGTGGGCTCGACCGCGCCGAGCTCGTGCACGAGGCGCCGCGTCGCGAGAGCGCGCTCGATCTCGGCGTCGAGCACGACGGTGAGCTGCGCCCCGTCCACCGGGATGGGGCCCGCCTCCGCCAGGCGGCCGAGCACCGCGGCGCACTCTCGGGCGCGCGCGTCGCCGCTCGGCCCGAGCCTCGCCGCGAGGAGCGCCGCCGCCGCCGGCCCGCCGATGTCCCCCAGCACGCGCGCCGCGCCGATCGAGGATCCGGTGTGGTCGAGCGCGTCCGCGAGCGCCTCGAGGGCCGGCGCCCCGATGGCCGCGAGGGCGCGTCGCGCCGCCGGCCGGCTCGCGCTCGAGGCGAGGAGCGGGGCCAGGTGGGGCGCCAGGGCCGGGCTCGCGACGCGCGCGGCCGCGCGCGCGGCCGCCACCCGCACGCTCGAGTCGGCATCCTGGAGGAGCCTCTCGAGCGGCTGATGGAAGCGCGGGTCCCCCACGAGCGCCAGCGTCTCCGCGGCCGCGCCGCGCACCTCGGGCGCCTCGTCGGCGAGCATGGCGGTCAGCGCGCCGCCGGCCGCGAGCAGGTGCTCGAGGCCGCCATGACGGAGGAGCACCGCGATGGCGCGCGCGCGGACCCCTGGCTCCTCGTGCCCCATCGCGCGCTCGATCTCCGAGAGGTCGCCGAGCACGCCGTGCGTGGCCAAGAGCTCGAGGGCGCGGGCCACGATCTCGTCGTGCTCCGAGCGCAAGAGGGTCGCGAGCGGGAGCTCGAAGGGCAGCTCGTCGAACGTCGCCAGCAAGCCCAGCGCGTTGAGGCTCCGGTTGCGGTCGCCGTCCACGAGCGCCCGCAGCAGGGTCTCGCGGGTGACCGCGTCGAGGCTCAGCGGGCTCTCGTCGTCGAGCAGGCTCCTTCGCGACAGCTCCAGGGACAGGCGCTCCACGTAGCGAGCGCGCATGGCGAGCGCGAGCGCGATCCAGGCGGCGAGCAGCGGCACCGTGACCCAAGCGAGCTGCGGCGCGGTGAGGACGAGCGCGAGCGCGCCGATCGCCAGCCCGCCCGCGCCGGCGCTGAGCGGCTTGATCACGCCGCCCAAGAGGGCCTTGGCGCGTCCGCGGACCCGCGGCGGGATCGGACGATAGAGCAAGAGGAGCGACGCGTCGTTGACCGAGAAGCGCAGCGCCGCGTCCACTCCCTTGGCGATCGAGGTCGCGATGACGCCGCCGCCGAACGCGAGGGCCCCGCCGAGGGCGGCGAGGAGCCCGCCCGGGAGGGCCGCGAGCCCCGCGCGCAGGCCGAAGCGCTCGAGCAGTCGCGAGGTCACGAAGAGCTGCAGGAAGAGCGCCGCGCAATTGGTGGCGACGGCGAAGTAGCCGAAGAACGCGGCCAGCCCCTCCTCGTCACCGAGGTACGCCTCGCGCGCGGCCAGCTTGAACTGGTAGTCGACCAGGATGCTGGTCAGCGTGGCGACCGCGAGCAAGACGGCGAGCCGCCGAGCGTATGCGTCGCCCAGCACTCGCCCGAGACCACTGACGGGCGCGCGCTCGATCTTGCTGCGCGGCGCCGGCTCCGGCGGGTGCAGCTGGCCGATGCGGCGCGCGGCCAGCGCGGAGACCGCGAGCAGCGCGGCGGCCACGTAGAAGAGGTTCGGCGTCCCGAGGAGCTCCGCGGTGGAGCCCAGCACCGCGCCCAGGACGATCCCCCCGATCGTGCCGCCGGCGCCCACGAACGCGAAGAGCCGCTTGCTTTGGCGCGGGCTCATCACGTCGCTCGCGAGCGTCCACAGCTGGATGAGCGAGATGTCCCCGACGACGTCGAAGAACACGTAGACCATGGCGAGGAACCACAGCGAGTCGTCGAGCGTCAGGCGGAGCGCGACGCAGGCGAGGGCGAAGCCCAGCGAGGTGAGCTGGACCAGCCGGTCGCGACGGAAGCGATCGGCGACGCGGGTGTAGAGGACCGCCACCACGCTGACCCCCGCCGCGCCGAGCGTGTACGTGTAGGGGAGCCAGAACGGGTCGACGCGCTGCAGGAACAGCGTCGTCCCGAGCGTCCGACCCACCACGAGCGCGGACGAGACGACGCAGAAGCACTGCACGAACAGCAAGAGGGCGAGCTGGCGCTCCTCCGGACGGATCCGGAACACGACCTCCAGCGCCGATCTGCGGGCCGCCACGACGGTCTCTCGAGCTTACTCGGGTTGCTGCGCCCCCGATCCGCGGCGCCGCGCAACTCGCGGCGCGGTGAGACGTGATAACTTCCTCGCTTCATGCTCGACGAGATCGTCCGCAGCGCCGCGCAGCTCCTCGACGCCCCCGTGCAGCACGAGGCGGGGAGCTGGTTCATCGACGTGTGGGTGTTCCTCGACCCGCACGACCCCGACGCCGAGCCGCGGCGCCAGATCGTCCAGCTCTTCGAGGGCGAGGGGCGGGATCTCCTGTACCTCTCGAGCACCATCGGCGCGTACGCGCCCGACCTCGACCTCGCGCCGCTCCTGCGTCAGATGGTCGGCGCGCTCCACTGCTCGCTCTACCTCGCCGCGCCGGACGCCGATGGCGTCGAGCACCTGAAGGTCGCCAGCGCGGTCGAGGCCGACGGCCTCTCGCCCGAGCGCCTCGCCGAGCTCCTGCGCGAGGTCGCGGTCTTCGCGGACCGGTTCGAGGCCGAGCTGTTCGGCCGCGAGACCGACGTCAGGTGAAGTAGACGATCAGGACGAGCGCCGCCGCGGCGAGGACCCCGTTCACCACGAACGGCACGTCGCGGAGCATCTGCTCGGTCGGGCTCTCGATCTCGGGGTGCGCGCGCACGAGCTGCACGAAGCGCAGGACGCCGAGCAGCATGAACACCGAGCTCAGGATCAGCCAGTCGGTGTCGAACTGCGCGCGCGTGCTCGGGTCGAGCGTGTAGACGACGTAGGTCGCGACCGAGCCCGCCGCGGTCGCGTAGAGGAGCACCTCGACCGCGCGCTTGTTGTAGCGGGAGAGCACCTCGCGGGTCTTGGAAGAGCCCGCCTTCTCCTGCTGCACGAGCTCGTGCATCCGCTTGCCGAGCCCGAGGAAGGTCGCGAGCACGAACGTCACGATCAGGAGGTAGTGCGAGGGCGGCACGTCCGCGGCGAACGAGCCGGCGAGCACGCGCAGCTCGAAGCCGAGCGCGATCGAGAGCACGTCGAGGTACGCGAGGCGCTTGAGGCCGAAGCTGTACGCCACGTTGTTGACGACGTAGCCCGCGAGCGTCGCGAGGAAGAGCCCGCCGAGCGTGATCCCGCCGGCGAACGCCGCGAGCGCGAGCGCGAGCATCGCGCCCTTGGCCGCCGCGACCGAGACGACGCCCGCCGCGACGGGGCGGTTCTTCTTCACGGGATGCGCGCGATCCGCCTCGACGTCGACGACGTCGTTGAGCACGTAGACCGAGCTGGCGAGGAGCGAGAAGCACGCGAAGCCGAGGAGCGCGCCGAGGATCTTCTCGACGTGGACGGTGCCCGAGGCGTGAGCGCGGGGGAGCTCGTAGTAGAGGACCGGCGCGAGGACGAAGATGTTCTTCACCCACTGCTGAGGCCGCATCGTGCGGAGGAGCCCCCGGATCATCGCGCGCGCTTCATAGCGTTAAAGAACGTTCGTCGCCGTCGCGCGTCGGTACCGCCCGAGTGGTCCCCGCCGGTTCGAGGTCGACGACCCGATGGTCGGGTCGCCGGCGGGGACCCTCCTCTCTCCTCTCGCAGCACGGCTCACTCGACACGGAACATCGCGCGGGCGTGCTTGTCCAGCGATCACGGCGTGGGTACGGTTCGCCTTCACCGCTCTCGGAGATCGCGCTTGGGCCATCCGTCCTTCTGGCGACCGCTCGTCCTCGGGCTGCTCGTCCTCTCTTCCTCCCGCCCGGCGCTCGCGCAGGGCAACCCGTTCGAGGCCGAGCAGACGCGGCTCGCCGAGGAGGTCCGCCGCGCGGGCGGCTCGCCGCGGGCGATCCTGCCGCTCCTCGAGCTCGACCGCGGGTTCGGCGAGGTGCCGCCGTCCGTCGCGATCGGGCACCTCGAGCGCCTCGCGGCGGAGCGCCGGCTCTCGCCGGCCGTGCGCGCCTACGCGCGCGGCCTCCTCGCGCGCGCCCGGACGCGCACCGGCGACCCCGACGCGGAGCGCGCCGCGATGGACGCGCTCGGCTTCGTGCGGCAGTGGCGCGTGATCGGCCCCTTCGACAACGAGGGCAAGACCGGCTTCGATCGCGCGGACCCGCCCGAGGCGCAGCGCATGGCGCCGCTCGACGACGCCGCGGCCTACGAGGGCCGCGAGCGGCCGGTCTCGTGGCGCGAGTACCCCGACGTGACGCGCGGGGGCTACGTGTCCTTCGACGCGGTGTTCCGGCCGAACGCGAACGTGTGCGGCTACGCGGAGACCTTCGTGACGAGCGAGCGCGCGCAGGCGCTCACGCTGTGGATCGGCGGCGGCGGCGCGACGCGCGTGTGGTGGAACGGCGAGGTCGTGCACGAGGACGGCGCGTACCGGACCCCGCACCCCGATCGGTCCGTCGCGGTCGTCGGCGCGCACGCGGGCCTCAACCGCTTGCTCGTGAAGACGTGCGCGGCCGAGGGCGTGTGGGGGTTCTACGCGCGGATCGGCGACGCGCGCGGCGAGCCCGCGCGCGGCTGGACCGCCCACTCCGCGGCGAGCCCCGATCAGATCGCGAGCGTGCGCGCGGGCCACGGGCTCGCGCGCCTGCCCGCGCTCCCGGTGGCGCCCTTCGCCGCGCTCTCGGAGGCCGCGGCGCGCGAGGGCGCGAGCGCGCAGGCCCTCGAGGACCTCGCGCGGTTCCTCGCGTGGACCGGCAGCGACGACCCGGCGGAGGAGCGCGCGCGCGATCTCGCGGCCCGCGCCGCCGAGGCCGAGCCGACGATCGAGCGCCTCTCGCTCGCGGCCTCGCTCGCGACCCAGCGCGGCGTGGCGATGCGCTTCCTCGCGCGCGCCCGCGCGCTCGCGCCGAGCGACCCCCGCACGCTCCTCTTCGAGGCGACGATCGCGAGCGGCGGCCCGAGCCCCGAGGCCGCGCTGCCGTTCCTCGATCGCCTCGCGCCGGGCTCGGTGCAGTGGATGCGCGGGGCGCTCCTCGCCTCCAGCGTGCTGAGCACCCTGGGCCTGGGCGAGGCCGCGCGCGCGCGGGTCGAGGCCGCGGCGGCGCGCGCGCCGGGCGCGCCGCGCTGGATCGCGGCCCGCGCGGGCGCCGCCGGCACGGTGATGCGCCGCGACGAGATGATCCGGCTGCGCCGCGAGGTCCTCGCCGCGCAGTGGGACGACCTCGGCTCGCGCCGCGTCCTCATCGACGACGCGCTCACGCGCGGCGACGAGGGCGAGGTGCTCGCGCAGCTCGCCGCGTACGAGCGCCTCGCCGCGGCGAGCTCGGGGACCTACGTGATGGCCGCCGAGATCTACGAGGCGATCGGGCGCACCGACGAGGCGTTCGCCGCGTTCCGGCGCGCGCTCGAGGTCGCGCCGGAGGAGGCCTCGATCCTCGTCGCGCACGGCCAGATGCTGCTCCGCGCGGGCCAGCGCGACGCCGCCGGAGACGCGCTGCGCCGCGCGCTGGCGCTGCGCCCGCAGGACGCGGCGACGCGCGAGCTGCTCGAGCACCTCGAGCCCGAGGAGCGGATGGACGAGGCCTACGCGGTCGCGCCCGAGGAGCTCCTCGCGCGGCGCCGCGACGGGAACGGCTACCCGCTCACGATCCTCGAGGACCTCGACGTGACCACGGTGTTCGAGAGCGGGCTCGGCTCGCACTACCGTCAAGTCGCCGTGCAGATCCACGACGCGGAGGGCGCGCGGCAGTGGGCGAGCTTCCCGATCCAGTTCGATCCCGACGTGCAGCGCATCGACGTGCGCCACGCGCGGGTGCTCCGCGGGGGCCAGCAGCTCAGCGCGGTGCGGAGCTTCGAGCAGCCCCTCGGCGAGCCGTGGTACCGCATCTACTACGACACGCGCGCGCTCGTGGTGGTCTTCCCCGACCTCGAGCCGGGGGACGTCGTCGAGATCCAGTACCGCATCGACGACGTCGCGCCGCGCAACCTCTTCGACGACTACTTCGGCGCGCTCACGTACCTCCAGCGCACCGTGCCGATCGCGCGGCTCGACTACGTGCTGATCACCCCGCGCGCGCGCACGTTCCACTTCAGCCAGCCCCGGATGGAGCGCCTCACGAGCGAGGTGCGCGAGGACGGCGAGCGGCGCATCCACCACTACCGCGTCGAGGACGTGCCGGCGCTGCGGCCCGAGCCCTCGATGCCCGGGATGACCGAGCTCGTCCCCTACCTCCACGTCTCGACCTACCGCACGTGGGAGGAGGTCGGCCGCTGGTACTGGGGCCTCATCCGCGATCAGCTCCACGCCGACGAGGATCTGCAGCGCACGGTGCGCGAGCTCGTCGCGGGCGCGCCCGACGTGCGCACGAAGGTCCAGCGCATCTACGACTGGGTGATCCGGAACACGCGCTACGTCGCGCTCGAGTTCGGGATCCACGGCTTCCTCCCGTATCGCGTCCCGGACATCGTCGACCGCGGGTTCGGCGACTGCAAAGACAAGGCGTCGCTCATCTACACGATGCTCCGCGAGGCGGGGATCGACGCGCGCATCGTGCTCACGCGCACGCGGCGCAACGGCAACATCCACGACCTGCCCGCGTCGCTCGCGGTCTTCGATCACGCGATCGCGTACGTGCCCGAGCTCGACCTCTACCTCGACGGCACCGCCGAGTTCTCGGGGATCGACGAGCTGCCGCGCATGGATCAGGGCGTCACCGTGCTGCGCGTGGGGCCCGACGACGTGACGCTCGCGCGCACGCCGGTCCTCGCGAGCGACGCGGCGCGCCGGACGCGCACGGTGGAGCTCACGCTGTCGGCCGACGGCTCCGGGCGCGTCGTGGTGAACGAGGAGGTCGTCGGCGTCGAGTCGCCCGGCTACCGCTCTCGCTTCCAGGCCGAGGGCCTGCGCCGCGAGCGGATGGAGCGCCAGGCGCGCGCGCTCTTCCCCGGCGTCGAGCTCGGCGAGATCGGCTTCCAGAACCTCGACGACTTCAACGCGCCCGTGCGGATGCACTACACGGCGACGGCGCCGACGCTGGCGGTGCGCGACGGTCCGTCGCTCCGCGTCGCGCCGACCGTCCTCGACGACCTCAGCGGGAACCTCGCGCGCGCGTCCGAGCGCCGCCTCCCGCTCGAGCTCGGCGCGCGCTCGAGCTACGTCGAGGACCGCACCGTGCGCGTC
>JAYRVK010000042.1:0-21361 GCA_041918555.1 Sandaracinaceae bacterium | reverse complement strand
CCCCCAGGGCTCCGGGTCTCAGGGCATGTAGAGCGTCGAGCGCGCGCCGTACTCGGTGCGCCACGTCGCGACGAGGGACGTGAAGTCCGTGACGACCACCGCGCCCTCGTCGCGGAGCGCGGCGATCGGCGCGACGACGGTGGCCTCGATCGCGGTGATCCCGTCGACCGCGGTCAGCGACGACGGACCGAGGTTCCACGACGCGGTGAGGAGCTGCTCCGGCGGGATGGTCCCGTCCGCGTGGAGCGCGACGAGCTCGCGCACTCCGTCGAGCTGGCCCTCCCACGCGCCGACCGCGACGATGTTCCCCGCGGGATCGTCCTCGAAGAACCGATCGCGATCGCGCGGGCGCCACACGCCGCTGACGAGCGGGTCGTTCACGTGCCCCGGCGTACCCGCGCCGATGAGGATGTCGCCGCGCCACGACGCGCTCGGGTAGTGCTCGCCGGCGACCGCGACGCGGAAGCGGTCCCACTCCTGGAACTGCGGCAGCGTCGGATCCCAGATGTGCCCGCCGATCACGGTGCTCCCGCCGACGCCGAGCTGCTCGAGGAGGTACGCGACGTCGGGGTAGTCGTAGCCGCCGTTCTCGTGCGAGTGCGGATCGATCACCGCGCCGAGCACGTCGCGCAGGTAGAGGAAGAGGTTCATCCCGCCGGTGTCGGCGGTAGTCGCCGCGTCCTCGTAGAGCAGCGCGGCCTCGAGGTACTTCCAGTCGGGCTGGAGCACCCACGGGAGCGAGTAGCGCTGCGCGAGCTCGGCCATCTCGATCAGCCGCGCGCGCAGGCGCAGGTAGCCCATCCGCGCCATGTCGGTCCCGAGCACCCCGCCCGGCGTGTTGTCCTCGATGTGCGTGAAGAGCACGACGTGCACCACGCCGCGCCGTGGCGGGCCCGCGTCGCTCGGTGCGCTCGCATCCACCGCGCTGCCCGCGTCGAGCGCGCCCGCGTCGACCCCGCCGTCATCGGACGCGCCCGAGTCGAGCGCGCCGCCGTCGACCGGGACCGCGGCGTCGCCGCCGCCGCTCGAGTCGCACGCAGCGAGCAGCGCCGCGAGGACGAGGATCCGTGAGCTCACCCGCCACCTCCCATCGTGAGGCTAGCACTGCGAGAGCCCACCCGGCGCGCGCCGTCCTGGGCTCGCGTCGCGAGCTCCGCGCGTGCTCTCGATGTTCGTGCTCGCCGTCCGCGAGCCGTGGCGTCGCCGCGGATCGCGTGGGCCTCCGCGAGACGCTCCTCGTCGCGACCTGGTTCGCCACCCTCGGTCTCCGTCATCGCGATCGGCGTGGTGACCGCAGCGCGGAGCGCGATCGGGCTCCACGCGGGCCGCCGGCTCGGCGCCGCGCTCGGCGAGGGTCTCGACGTGGTCGGCGGGCTCGTCCTCGTCGGGCTCGGCGTGAAGATCCTCGTCGAGCACAGGCTCCTCGGCGGCGGTCAGCCCGCGCGCGCGTTGGACCCGTCGCCGTCAGCGTCGCGCGCGGCGTCGCCGCCCGATCACGAGCGCGGCGGCGAGCGCGGCCCACACGGCCGGGCCCCCCGCGCCTCCGCGCGACACCGCGCAGCCCTCGGCGCCGAGCGGCCGGTCGCCGCCCGTGACGAGCGGCATCCCGCCGTCCGGCGCGGGCGCGCTCGAGCCGCCGTCCGCGACGCCCGCGTCCCCTTCGATCGGCGCGCAGGCGGGGTCGACCCCGTCGCAGTCCGCGTCGAGGCCGTCGTCGCACGCATCGGGCGCGCCCGGGTGCACGGCCGCGTTCGCGTCGTCGCAGTCGACGTCCACGGCGCTCCCGTCGAGGTCCGCGTCGAGCGGACCCGACGTGGGCCTCGGGTGCACGAGCACGGACAGCGTCACCTCGGGCCCGAACCACGCCACGCCCTCCTGCACCAGGCGGAACGTATCCGTGATCGTCGTGTCCTCGGTCACCTCGGGCGCGTGGATCATGAACGTGAAGCGGCCCACGCGACCCGTCGCGTAGTCGCTGTGATCGGCGCCGCTCGCGCGGTGGTCGTTGACCCAGTTCTCCGCGTCGAAGAACGGGCTCGCGTGATCCTCGGGGCTCGACGTGCCCAGGCGCGTTCCGTCGAGCGACCACGTCGCGCTGCCGTCGTTCCGGAGCTCGACCCAGGCCACCTCGCGTTCGCCCGACGTCATCTCGGCCGGGACGCCCTGCGCCGGATGGCTCGCGTCGTACGCGGGGCCCTCCGGCACGCCGCGCACGAGCGCCATGTAGCGATCCCAGTCCCAGCCCGACCCGGGATCCGTGTGCGTCGCGCCGGGCGCCTCGACGTGCCCGATGATGTGGGTGCGATCGATCGGGATGCCGTACTTCGCGCAGAGGTGCCGCACGAGCGCGGCGCTCGAGCGGTACATCGCGTCCGTGTACCAGCGCCCGGGATCCGCCACGAAGCCCTCGTGCTCGATCCCGATCGAGCGCGAGTTGTAGGTGCCGACGTGCCACGCCTTGTTCGCCTCGCGGACCATCTGCGTGATCTCGCCGTCCGACGATCGGATCACATAGTGCGCCGAGACGTCCGAGGAGGGGTTCTGGAACCAGCTGATCGCGCCCGCGTACGAGCCCTGCGTGGTGTGGATGACGATCCGATCGATCGCGGCGGAGCGCGTCGAGTAGTTGCTCGAGTCCGCGGGGACCCAGCGCGCCATCGAGTACTCGGCGCCGCCGTACGCGAGGGCCGCGCCGATCGCGTCGGGCACGCGCACGGATCGAGAGTGCAACACGACTTCCTCGCCATCGGGGCCGACGCCCGCGACCCCGCGCCGGATCCAGCGGAACACCTCGTCGGCGTAGGAGTGGCGCGCGCCTTCGTTCTCGAGGCCCGCGTAGTCGCCGAGGACCTCCTGCCACGCGCCCGGATCATCGAGCGGCGGCACCTCGCCCCGCGCCTCCGCGAGCGCGCGCAAGACCACCGCGGTCGCGAGGAGCGAGAGCGCGGGATCGTCTGCGAGGCGCGCGGGCTCCACCCCGAGCTCGGCCGCCGCGGTGCCCAACGGGTCGCTCGCGAGCCACGGCCGCAGGCCGCCGACCCCGACCGGCGCGGGCATCCCGTGGTGGTGCTCGGCGCCGTGCTCGATCGCGGGGAGCTGCCAGCGCGTCTCGGTGTAGCCGACCGCCAGCGTGAGCGACGCGGGCACGCCGTAGCGCGCCTCGCCGTGCTCGGCGGCGTCGCGCAGGCTGCGGAGCTCGCCGAGCGCGACCTCGGGGGGCTCGGTGGCGCAGCCCGCGAGCGAGGTGACGAGGGCGAGCAGGAAGGGCAGACGAGACCGCATGCCGGCCACCCTTCAAGGTCCGTGCCTCGACGGGGGCCTCCCCGCGAGGGCGGCGGAGTGCGATCCCGAGACCGCAGCTTGCGGTCGTGCTGGCGCACTCGCCGCACGATCGAGGGCGTTTCCGAGCGCCCGGCGCCCCGACGGATCGCACAAGATCTGATCGGCGCGCGCCTCGGTGGAGGTCCCCCGGCGCCGCGCGGGCGCCGGCGCGGAACTGGCCCACCGCCCTCGCCCCTCTCTACGCTCTCTCGCGTGACCACCCGCACCCTCGCGGTCCGCCGCACCGAGCACGGCTCCGAGCGCGTCAGCGCCCCGATCGAAGACCTCCCCGCGCTCCTGACGGACCCGGACGTGGTCGTGTGGGTCGACCTCGACTCGCAGGGCGCGGAGTCGCAGCGGATCCTCGCCGAGGTCTTCGACTTCCACCCGCTCCTCATCGAGGACGCGCTGGCGGATGCGACGACCCCGAAGGTCGAGAGCTTCGGCGACTACCTCTACATCATCATCCACGGCCTCACCGACGCGGACCCGGCGGGCGACGGCGAGGTGCACACCGCCGACCTCGATATCTTCCTCGGCGAGCGCTACCTGATCACGCACCACCGCCGGGAGTTCCGCGCGGTCGAGAAGGTGTGGGAGTCGGTGTCGCGTACGCCCGCGCGGCTGGCGAAGGGCGCCGCGGTGATCGCACACCAGATCATCGACGTGCTCGTCGACGAGTACATCCCCCTCATGGAGAAGCTCGACCAGGAGGTCGACGTGATCGAGGCGCGGATCCTCGCCGACTCCTCGACGGAGCTCCTCGAGCACATCTTCCGGATGAAGCACTCGCTCCAGCGCCTGCGCCGCATCGGCCTGCACCAGAAGGCGCTCCTCCTCACGCTCGCGGAGGGGAAGTACCCCAAGCAGATCCCGGAGGAGGTCCGCCCGTTCTTCCGCGACGTGTACGACCACATGGAGCGCGTCACGGATCTCAACGAGGTCTACCGCAGCCTCATGGACGGATCGCTCGGCGCCTACCTCGGCGTGCAATCGCACAAGCTCAACGAGGTGATGCGCGTCCTGACGATCTTCTCGACCGTCATGCTCCCGCTGAACTTGATCGCGGGCCTCTACGGGATGAACTTCGACGAGCTGCCCTACGCCCACCAGCAGTGGGGCTTCGAAGGCGCGCTGGTGATCATGGCCGTCGTCGCGATCGCGATGGTGATCTTCATCAAGAAGCGGCGCTGGCTGTAGCCACGTCGCGGCGCGTGAGGATCTCGCAGCCCTCGCGGGTGACGAGGACGGTGTGCTCGAACTGCGCGGCGAGGCGCCCATCCGCGGTGCGCAGGGTCCAGCCGTCGCGCGCCTGGCGGAGCTTCGGGCCGCCGAGCACCACGATCGGCTCGACGGTGATCGCCATCCCCGCGCGCAAGCGCGCGCCCGTCCCCCGCGCGCCGAAGTGGTGGACGTGCGGGGCCTGGTGCATCGCGCGCCCGATGCCGTGGCCCCCGACGTCGCGCACGATCGAACAGCCCTCGCGGAGCGCGACCTCCTCGACCGCCGCGCCGAGATCGCCGAGGCGCGCGCCGTGCCGCACGACGGCGATCCCCGCGTCGCGGCAGCGCCGCGCGACGTCGATCACGTGCGCCGCCTCCAGACTCGGCGTGCCGATCGCGAAGGTCTCGCACGTGTCGCCGTGCCAGCCCGCGAGCTCGCTGGTCACGTCGACCGAGACGATGTCCCCGGGGTGCAAGACGACGTGCTTGCTCGGGATGCCGTGGCACGCCACCTCGTTGACGCTGGTGCACACCGCGGCGGGGAAGCCGCGGTAGCCGAGCTGCGCGGGCCGCGCGCCGCGGCGCGCGGTGTCGTCGCGGACCAGGCGATCGATCTCCGCGGTGGTCATCCCGGGCGCGAGCGCGCGCCCGACCTCGGCGAGGGTCGCGGCGGCGACCTCGCCGGCGGCGCGCATGCCCTCGCAGGCGACGGGACCGAGGGAGGTGAAGCCCATACGCGGCGCAGCCTGCCGGGCGCGCGGGTCCGGGTCCAATACCGCCTGGGTATTGGCGGCCGCATGGGTCGCACGGCATCCTCGAGGCGTGAGCCTGGCCCAGCTCGAGTACTTCGTCGCCGTCGCCGAGGAGGCGCACGTCGGGCGCGCCGCGCGGCGCCTCCGCATCTCGCAACCCCCGTTGACACGCCAGATCCGGCGGCTCGAGGACGAGGTCGGCGCGCCGCTCTTCGAGCGCACGCCCCGCGGGATGCGCCTGCTGCCCGCGGGCGAGCGGTTCCTCGCGCACGCGCGCCGCGCGCTCGCCGAGGTCGACGCCGCGAGGCGCGCGGTCGAGGATCCTCAGCGCCGCGCGTAGACGACGAGCTCGTACGCGTGCGGGTGCCGCTCGTCGGCCGCGCGCGCCTCGCGCGACACCACGCGCCACGCCGCCGCGTCGATGGGCGGGAACGCGGCGTCGCCCTCCACCGTCGCGTCGACGTGGGTGATCACGAGCTCGTCGGCGATCGGCAGGGCGGCCGCGTAGATCGACTCGCCGCCGATCACGAAGGCCTCGGCGGCGCCGCTCGCGCGCGCGGCGGCGATCGCCCCCGCGAGGTCTCGGACGACGGTCGCGCCCTCGGCGGCGGATGCGTCGGGGCGCGTGTGCACGACGGTGTGGCGGTCCGCGAGCGGCCGCCGCGGGAGCGACTCCCACGTCTTGCGGCCCATGATCACGGGGTGCCCGAGGGTGCGGCGCTTGAACTGCGCGAGGTCCGCGGGGAGCCGCCACGGGAGCGCCCCGTCCCTGCCGATCACGCCGTTCTGCGCGACCGCCGCGATCAGCGTGACCTTCACACCGCGACCGGCGCCGCGATCCGCGGGTGCGGGTCGTAGCCCTCGAGCGCGACGTGCTCCTCGCAGAACGCGAAGAGGTCGCGCACGCTCGGATCGAGCCGGACCGTCGGCAGCGCGCGCGGCGCGCGCGCGAGCTGCGTCGCCACCTGCTCGAGGTGGTTGAGGTAGATGTGCGCGTCGCCGAAGGTGTGGACGAAGTCGCCGAGCCCGAGGTCGCACACCTGCGCGATCATCTGCGTGAGGAGCGCGTAGCTCGCGATGTTGAAGGGCACGCCGAGGAAGAGGTCGGCGCTGCGCTGGTAGAGCTGGCAGCTCAGGCGCCCGTCCGCGACGTAGAACTGGAAGAGCGCGTGGCACGGCGCGAGCGCCATCCGGTCGAGGTCCGCGACGTTCCACGCGCTGACGATCATGCGGCGCGAGTCCGGCGTCTCGCGGAGCTGGCGCAGCACCGTGGCGAGCTGATCGTGGTGCCGCCCGTCCGGCGCGGGCCAGCTCCGCCACTGGTAGCCGTAGATCGGCCCGAGCTCGCCGTCGTCCCTCGCCCACTCGTCCCAGATCGAGACGCCGCGCTCCCTCAGCCAGCGGACGTTGGTCTCTCCGCGGAGGAACCACAGGAGCTCGACGAGGATCGAGCGCCAGTGCACGCGCTTCGTCGTGACGAGCGGGAAGCCCTGCGCGAGATCGAAGCGCAGCTGGCGGCCGAACACGCTGAGCGTGCCGGTGCCGGTGCGATCGGTCTTCTTCGCCCCGCGCTCGCGGACGTCGCGCAGGAGATCGAGGTAGGCCTGCATCCGCGGCTCACGCGAGGTTGTGGAACACCTGCTGCACGTCGTCGTCCTGCTCCAGCAGGTCGACGAGCTTGAGCACCTCGGTGGCCTGCTCCTCGGACAGGGTCACCGTCGTCGTCGGGATGAACTCGGACGCGGTCCCGACCGGCTCGATCCCGCGCGCCTCGAGGGCGGCCTGCATGCGGCCGAAGTCCGCGAGCGGACAGCGCACCACGATCTGCGCCTCGCCCTTCTCGCCGACGCCCTCGCCCATCTCGTCGAGCCCGTGGTCGATCAGCTCGAGCTCGAGCTCCTCGAGGTCCAGGCCCTCGGGGTCGAGGCGGAACACGCCCATGCGGTTGAAGCCGAAGCCGACGCTCCCGCTCGTCCCGAGCGTGCCGGAGCCCTTGTTGAAGCACACGCGCACGTTGGCGATCGTCCGCGTGGGGTTGTCGGTCGCCGCGACGACCATCACCGCCACGCCGTGCGGCGCGTAGCCCTCGTAGATCAGCTCCTGGTACTCGGTCGCGTCGTCGCCGGCCGCGCGCTTGATCGCGCTCTCGATCCGGTCCTTCGGCATGTTGGCGGCGCGCGCGTTCTGGATCGCGCGGCGGAGCGCGGGGTTCGACTCCGGGCTCGAGCCCCCTTGCTTGACCGCGACGGAGATCTCGCGCCCAACCCGCGTGAAGGCTTTCGCCATGCGGTCCCAGCGCTTGAACATGGTGGCCTTGCGCGTCTCGAAGATGCGACCCATGCGCGCGTTGTTACGCGCCCGCCCGCGCCGAGCAAGTGGGATCTAGACGCCGCTGATGCGGGACCGGCGCGTCTCGACGCGCTGGAGGATCGCGGCGACCGCCGCGTGGCTCTGCACGCTGAGGACCGCGCGGCCCATCGCCTGGAACCAGTCCATCGCGAGGAGCAGGCCGAGCGCCTCGAGCGGGACGTCGACGAGGGAGAGCAGCGCCGCGAGGACCACCGGCGCGCCGTGCGGGATCCCCGCCGCCACGACGCTGCCCACGAGGGAGCCGACCGCGACGAGCGCGATCCCGCCGATCCCGAGCTCGACGCCGTGCGCTTGCGCGACGAAGAGCGCGCCCCCCGCGAGGTAGAGCGCGGACCCGTCGCTGTGGATCGCCGCGCCGAGGGGGAACACCACCCCGCTCACTTCGCTCGAGATCCCGGCGCGCTCGCGGGCGTGGCTCACCGCCACGGGGAGCGCCGCGGGCACGCTCGCGGTGGTGACCGCGGTGGCCACCGCGGGGCCCATCGCGACGATCACTTCCGCGGGGGAGCGCCGCGCGCCGAGCGCCATGAACACCGGGAGCACCACGAGCCCGTGGAACGTGTAGGCGAGCGCGAGCGCGAGGACGAGGCGCGCGATCGGCGCGAGCTCCGAGAGCGCGTGCCCCGCGCCGGCCTCGAGCGCGCACCCGAGGACCGCGATCGGCGCGAGCGCGGCCGCGAACGACGCCATGCGCGACACCACCGCGTGGAGCGACTCGAGCACCTCGCGCAGCGGCCGCGCGGGGGCGCCGGTCCTCGCGAGGAACACGCCGAGCAGACCCGCGAGGACGACGAGGGGCAGCAGATCGAGCTCGGCCACGGCGCGCACCGCGCTCTCCGGGACGATCGCGGCGAAGCGGTCCGCGAGGAGCGCGCCGAGGCCGCGCGCATCGAGCGCCGGCCGCGCCGCGGGGATCGCGACGCCGTCCCCCGGGCGCAGGGCCGCGCCCGCACCCAGGCCGACCGCGACCGCGAGCGCGCTCGTCGCCCCGAAGTAGGGGACCGCGCGGCCGAGCAGGCCGACGAGGGCGCGCGAGTCGGTGAGGGCGGCCACCGCGCTCGCCGCGCCGGCGACGACGAGGGGCACCGCGAGCAGCTCGAAGAGGCGGCGGACCAGCCCGCCGAGCGGGCCCGCGACGAGCGCGACGTCGCGCGCGAGCGCGGGATCGATCGCGCCGAGCGAGATCCCGATCCCGGCGCCCAGCACGAACGCGGCGAGGACCACGCTGGGGTGCGTCCACTTGCTCACGACGCATGCGTACCACCAAGCGCCGAGAAAGACTGCGCCCCTTGCCCCTCCCCCGGGGCTTCTTGGGCGACGAGCACGGGCGCGGGCGCGTCGTGGTGGTACGGCTGACGCTCGCGCGAGCGAGACGGGAGACGAGGAGAGCGAGAGGTGAGGAGGGAGCGCGCGCGCAGCGCGGGCGCGCGCGCAGCCCGGGCGCGGGCAGGTCGAGACCGGCCGTCCTCGACGGCCTGCTAAGGTCCGCGCGATGGACGAGCTCACCGACAGGGCGAGGCCGCTCGCGGTCTTGCGGGCGCTGATCGACGCGGTCGACCGCGACGTGCTCCAGCTCCTCGGGCGCCGGATGGCGCTCGTGGCGGAGGTCGCAGAGAGCAAGCGGTACAGCGGCAAGCGCATCCGCGACTTCGAGCGCGAGCGGCAGATCCTCGACGATCGCCGCGAGCGCGCCGAGCGCCTCGGGCTCTCGGCCGGGGTCATCGAGTCGATGTGGCGCCTCGTGCTCTGGGCGAGCCGCGACAAGCAGTCCGAGCTGCGCGCGGAGGTGCCGCGCGACGTCGAGCCGGTGACCGTCGCGGTGATCGGCGGCAAGGGCGGGATGGGCCGCCGGATGGCGCAGCTCTTCGGCGACCTCGGCCACGCGGTGATGGTCACGGACCTCGGGACGGAGCTCACCAACGCCGAGGCCGCGAGGCACGCCGACGTCGTCGTGATCAGCGTCCCCATCGACGTGACCGAGGCGGTGATCCGCGAGGTCGGCCCCCACGTGCGCGAGGACGCGCTCTTGATGGACGTGACGTCGGTGAAGGAGGGCCCGCTCACCGCGATGCTCGCCTCGACGAGGGCCTCGGTCGTGGGCACGCACCCGATGTTCGGCCCGGGCGTGCACTCGCTCCAGGGCCAGCGCGTGGTGGTGTGTCCCGGCCGCGGCGCGGAGTGGGAGGGCTGGCTCCGCCGGCAGCTCTCCGCGCGCGGGCTCGAGATCGCCGACGCCACCGCCGCGCAGCACGATCGCGCGATGGCGGTGGTGCAGGTCCTCAACCACTACCAGACGCAGGTGATGGGCCTGACGCTGGCGCGCCTCGGTGTACCGGTGCAAGAGACGTTGCGGTTCGCCTCGCCCGCGTACCTCATGGAGCTCTACGTGGTCGGCCGCCACTTCGTGCAGTCGCCGGGGCTCTACGGCCCCATCGAGATGAAGAACCCGCGCACCGCGGAGGTGACCGCGGCGTTCGAGGCGGCGGCGTCCGAGCTCGCCGCGATCCTCGCCGCCAAGGACCAGCCCGCGTTCGACGCGGCGTTCGAGGAGGTCCGCGCGTACTTCGGCCCCTTCGGCCGCGAGGCCGCGGAGCAGAGCTCGTTCCTCATCGACCGCCTCGTCGAGCGGAGCTGACCCGCAACTTCGTTTGCGATCGCGCGCGCGCCAGGCGCACGAGGATCCGCGCGACCCGATGGTCGCGACAGGCTTCGCCCTCCTCGAGATCGGACGCGCGCGCATGGATCAACGCCCTCTCGTAGTCCTCGAGGCGGTGCTCGTAGAGCTTCGCGAGGGCGAGGTGGAAGCGCGCCGCGCGGAGCTCGTCCCGCGTCGCGGCCTCGAGCCCGCGGTGCAAGAGCGCGAGCCGCGCGTCGAGGTCGCCGCGCTTGCGCGCGAGCTCCGCCGCGAGCCACAGCGCGTCCGCCGTCACGTCCTCGGGCCCGCCACCGTCGGCCGCGGCCTCCGCGTAGCGGCCCGCGAGCTCGACGTCGTCGGCGCGCACCGCGATCTGTGCGACCCCGAGGCGATCCGCGGGCTCGTCCTCGGGCCGGAGCTCCTCGTAGAGCTCGACGAGCCGCACGAGGATCGCGGCGAGCGCGATCAGGTCGTTGGCGTTGTGCTCGATCACCGGCGCGATCACGGACCCGTCGCCGCCGCGCACGAGCTCCCAGAAGAGCGCGGGGATCTCGGCGCCGTCGACGTCTCGCTCCCGCCGCATCCCGAGCACCTCCTCCTCGAGGTTCACGAGCCGCACCTGGCCGAGGCGGCGCTTGTACACGCGTCTTGCGCAGTGCAAGAGGTCCAGGTGCGCGGCCGGCGTCGCCACGGGCACGCGGTTCAGGACGAAGCGGCTCCGCAGCAGCGGCCAGTCGAAGGCCTTGCCGTTGTACGTGACGAGCGCGCTCGCCGCGTCGATCCGCTCGGCGAGGCGCCGGAGCATCGGCACCTCGCGCCCCGGCGCGGGCAGCAGCAGCTGCTCGACCCGGAGCGACTCGTCCTCGAACCACGCGAGCCCGATGAGGAACGGGATCGTGCCCGTGCCGCCGTTCAGGCCCGTGGTCTCCGTGTCCACGAAGAGCAGGCTGCGCGGGTCGACGCGCTCGAGATCCTCGTCGAGCGCGAGCTTCGCGATGGTCCGAGGGCACACCGCGGTCGCGCGCGCGATGGGGACGGTGCCGTGGCAGTGCGCGGGCTCGAGGTACTCGGCGACGCGCTGGAGCGGCCCGTCGGGCGTGTCGACCGCCTCGCCCGGGAGCGGCGCGCGCGGGGCGCGCACCACGGGAACGCGATCGCGGAGCCGCCGCTGCTCGTCGGAGATCATCTTCGAGAGCAGCCCGCGCAGCTGGGCCACGCGCTCCGAGCTCGCCTCGGGCGCGGGCGGCGCGGGCGCCGGCACGGGCCGGCTCCCCGGGCCCGCGCTCGTCAGGCGCGAGAGCTTGGCGCGGAGGCTCACTGGATCGCCGCCACGCCGAGGGACGACAAGAGCTCGAGGGCGAGCCCCTTGAGGAGGCGGCCCTGCTCGAGGTGCCCCGGCCCGATGCACGCCGGGCAGCCCGCCGCGCAGGGGCAACCTTCGATCAGCGCGCGCGTGCGCAGGAGCAGCGCCTCGCGCTCGACGAAGAGCCGCGGCGCGAGCCCGACCCCGCCCGGCACGTGATCGTAGAGGAAGATCGTCGGATCGAAGCCCGGCCCGCCGCCCTCGTGCGCGGGCGGCCCGTCCGCGTCGCTCCGATCGCCGAGGACCTGACCGAGGTCGTGCGGATCGCACATCAGCCCGACCGCCGCGCAGAGGTGCATCGCGCTCCCGATCCCGCGGAGCGCGTCGATCACGAGCGCGCGCTCGACCCGCTGCGCGCGCACCGCGTCCTCGGGCACCGTCAGCCAGAACGCCGTCGTGTGCATCTGCATCTCGGGCAGGCGCACGTCGCCGTAGCCGACGTTCTCGTGCGTGTGGAACTTGATCTTCTTGTAGCCGACCACCTTCTCCACGACGCTCACGTCGCCCGCGCCCGCCGCGACGCCGTACCCCTCCGCGAGCTTCACCCACGCCGCGTCGTCCTCGCTCAAGACGCTCACGCGCGTGTGGGTCATCGCGTCGGTGTAGTAGTCGGGCTCGACCTTGCGCACGTAGGCCTTGTGGTTCTCGAAGTCGAGGCGCTCGACCTGGTACTGCTCGCCCTCGTGCTGGTAGATGGCCTGCTCGTGCAACATGGTGTGCGTGCTGCGCCAGTCCATCTCCGCGATGGTGCGATCCCCGTCGAGATCGATGACCACGAAGTTGTCCCAGCCGACGCTCCGCAGGGACACGTGGTTCGCGGGGTACGCGTCGGTCGACCAGTGCCACACGCGCTTGCCCGCCCCGTTCGGCGCGGCGTGGAGCACGCGGTGGTCCTCGAGGAACCCGAGCGCGTCGCCGACCGCCTCGGGCGGCACGTCTCCGAAGGGCTCGCCCTCTTCGAATGGCAGCTCGAACGCCGCGCACTTCAGGTGCGAGACGAGGATCTCCACGTTGTCCGGATCGATCCGCGCGTGCTCGACCGGCGCACCGATCACGAAGCGTGGATCGCTCGCCACGTACTGATCGAGCGGGCGGCTCGAGGTCACGAGCACCGCCGCGCTCGCGCCGCTCCGCCGCCCGCCGCGCCCGAAGCGCTGCCAAAGGCCCGCGACGTTGCCCGGGTACCCCGCGCAGACCACGGCGTCGAGGCTCCCGATGTCGATCCCGAGCTCGAGCGCGTTGGTCGCGACGACGCAACGGATGTTGCCATCGCGCAGCCCCTTCTCGATCCGCCGCCGCGTGTCCGCGAGGTAGCCCCCTCGGTACGCCACGATGAGCTCCGGGTCCACGTGATCGGCCTCGAGCCGATCGCGGAGGTACTTGAGCATCGTCTCGACGGTGTTGCGCGACTGCCCGAACACCAGCGTCGGGACCTCCGCGCGCACGAGATCCGCGGTCAGGCGCACCGCGGTCTTCACGTAGCTCGCGCGGATCCCGAGCTGCGCGTCGAGCACGGGCGGATCGTAGAGGAGCACGTGCCGCTCGCCCTGCGGCGCGCCGCTCCGATCGACGAGCTCGACGGGCGCGCCGATCATCCGGCTCGCGTGCTCGCTCGGGTTCCCGATCGTCGCGGACGCGAACACGAAGGTGGGCGAGCTCCCGTGGAAGCGCGCCACGCGCGCGAGGCGGCGCAGCACGTTCGCGAGGTGGCTGCCGAAGACCCCGCGATAGGTGTGCAGCTCGTCCAGGACGACGTAGCGGAGGTTCGAGAAGAAGCGCGCCCACGCCGCGTGGTGCGGGAGGATCCCCGCGTGGAGCATGTCGGGGTTGCTGAGCAGGATCCCGGCGCGCTCGCGGGCCGCGCGGCGCGCGTCGCCGGGCGTGTCGCCGTCGTAGGTGATCGCCCCCGCCTCGAGCCCCGCGTCGGCGATGAACGATCGCAAGCCCTCTTCCTGATCGCGGCTCAGCGCCTTGGTCGGAAAGAGATACAGGGCGCGCGCGTCGCGCTCGCGCGCCAGCCGATCGAGGACCGGCAGGTGGTAGCAGAGGCTCTTGCCCGAGGCGGTCGGCGTCGCGACCACGAGGTGCCGCCCCTCGCGCGCGAGCGCGAACGCGCGCGCCTGGTGATCGTAGAGCCGCTCGACGCCGCGCTTCTCGAGGGCGCCGCGCACGGCCGGCGCGAGCTCCGCGGGGAGCTCCGCGTAGCGCCCCTCGGACGCGGGCAGCACCTCGTCGAGCCGCAGGTTCTGTCGCATCGACGCGTCCGAACGCCACGCGCCGAGCACGGCCTCGAGCCCCCGCGCCGCGGCCCACGGAGGAGGCGGGCGCCGCGCGAAGCCGTCCGTCACTGTACGCATGAGCCGCACTGTACGGATGGGCAGGTCGGGGGGCAAGCATCGGGTGCGCGCGCGCGCCACGACCGCGCGCGCGTGGGCGCCCGCGAGCCACGGGGTCATAGTGGCGGACATGGACGAGGACCTCCCCCGCGCCCCCCTCGGCCCTGCCGTGATGGAGGGGGGGCTCGACGCGCTGAGGGCTCGGCTCGCGGCCGCTTGCGCGCCGGCCTGGCGCCTCATGGGCTGGGACACGGAGCAGGGGATCTCCTTCTACGTCGCGCGCGGGAGGCGCTGGGTGCTCGTCGAGCTCGAGCGCCGGAGCGAGGACCGGCCCTCCTTCGCGAGCACCGAGCGCTTCAACGTGCTGGCCCGCGTGACGAGCGGTCCGGGGCCGGCGCTCGACGCGGCGGCGCGCGCGGTGGTCGATCGCCTCGTGCGCACCCTCGCGCGCGCGGAGCGCGAGCTCCCGCGCATCGAGCGCCCGACGAGCGCTCGCCGCGCCGCCGTGCGCGAGATCGACGTGACGCGAGCGCTGGTGCCGGAGGGGCCGGGGCAGTACTACCTGAACCCGTACGCGGGCTGCATGATCGGCTGCGAGTACTGCTACGTGGCCGAGCGCGCCGATCTCTCGCGAGAGCTCGCCGGGCTCCCCGAGCTGCCGTGGGGGCGCTGGGTGGACGTGAAGCGAAACCTCGCCGACGTCCTGCGAGAGGAGGTCCGGACGCTCCCGCCGGGCCCGGTCCGCATGAGCCCCATCCTCACCGACCCCTACCAGCCGCTCGAGCGGCGCTACCGCATCACTCGGGCCTGCCTCGAGGTGCTCCGCGGCCCCGGCTTCGTGCCGGTCATCCTCACGCGCGCGGCGCGGGTGGTCGAGGACGTGGAGCTCCTGCGCTCCTTCGAACGCGCCGTGGTCGGGCTCTCGATCCCCACGGACGACGACCGCGTGAGGCAGCGCTTCGAGCCGGGTGCCGATCCGATCGAGGACCGCGTCGAGGCGCTGCGCGCGCTGCACGCGGCCGGTATCGCCACCTTCGCCGTGGTACAGCCGGTGCTCCCCATGAACCCGGACCAGCTCGCCGCGACCCTGGCGCCGATCGCCGGCCGCGTCCGCGTCGACCGGATGTACGAGATGCGGCGCGCGCTGCCGCTCTACGAGCGCGCCGGCTGTCCGGGCGCCGCGACCGACGCGTGGGCGTCGGAGACGCGAGCGCGCCTCGAGGGGGCGCTGCGCCGAGCCGGCGTCGCGCTCGACGGGCTCGACGACACGGCCGCGCTCACCGAGGAGAGGCCGTGAGCCGGGCGGACGTCAAGGTGGGCTTCGCGTGCAACAACCGCTGCCTCTTCTGCGCGCAGGGGGAGAAGCGGCGGAGCGTCCCGCGGGTGGGCGCCGAGGAGCTCATCCGTCGCCTGCGCGCCGCCCACCGACCGGGGAGCGGGCTGGTGCTCACGGGCGGCGAGCCGACGCTCCGCAAGGACCTCGTCGCCATCGTCCGGGCGGCCCGCCGGATGGGCTACCACCCGATCCAGATCCAGACGAACGGGCGGATGCTCGCCTACCCGGAGCGGGTGGCGCGCCTGGTCGAGGCGGGCGTGAGCGAGATCTCCCCCGCGCTCCATGGGCCGAGCGCGGAGGTGCACGACATGTTGACGGGTGCGGCGGGTGCCTTCGAGCAGACGGTGGCTGGGATCGCCAACGCCCTGCGGTCGGGCGTGACGGTGGTCACCAACACGGTCGTGGTCCGCCAGAACCTCCCGTTCCTGACGGAGACCGTGCTCCTCCTGCGCGATCTCGGCGTGCGCCGTGCCCAGCTCGCGCTCGTGCACCCGGTGGGAACGGCGGCCGACGGGGAGGTGGACGTCCTGCCCCCCCCCCGGGAGGCCGCCGCCGCGATCGCCCGCGCGATCCGCGCCGGCCGCGCCGCGGGCGCGAGCGTCGTGACCGAGGCGGTGCCCCCTTGCCTGCTGCCGGGGCTCGAGGACGCGGTGATCGAGCGGCACATCCCGGCGACGCGGGTGGTCGACATCGACGGCGAGGCGTTCGACTTCTCGACCTGGCGCCGCGCAGAGGGCAAGGCCAAGGGCCGGATCTGCGTCGGCTGCGAGCACGACGCGAGCTGCGAGGGGCCTTGGCGCGAGTACCCGGAGCGGTTCGGCTGGGCCGCCTTCGGGCGCGGGTGAGGCGCGGCGATCAGGGCTTGGCCCGCCGCCGTGCGCCGGGGCCGACGAGGCCCTTGCGCTCGTCGAGCAGCATCGCCCCCGGGTCTCGGGCCGCGACCGCGCGGGCCGCCGCCTCCACGAGCTCCGCGAGGTGGCGCCGGAGCGGGGTCGAGCCGTCGGGCACGATCACGTTCCGGTAGGAGACGTTGAACGACCGCGTCCGCAGGAGCGCGTCCCGCTCCTCGCTCCGCGTGGTGAGCAGGACGTCGACGCTCGCCGCCCCCCGCGCGAAGGTGTAGGTGCACCGTCGGCGATCGAGCGCCATGCGGGCGAGGGTCGCTCCGTGGGCCTCGGCGACGCCGTCCACGAGGGCGCGCCACGGCGCGTGCTCGGGCCGGTCGAGCTCGGGGGCCGAGCGCTGCCCGCCCGGGTGGTGGGTGCCGTAGGGGAGGCCGTCCATGGGCTCGCTCCAGGGCCGCGTGCGAGGCTCGGGCACGAGGAGCGTCTCCTCCCACCCGTGCTTGCGCACGTACGCGAAGGTCAGCGCGAGGCAAGCCTCCGCGTGCTCGCACTTCGCCTCCCAGAGGCAGGCGAACTTGGGGTACAGGTCGTAGAAGTCCTCGACGATCACGACGTCGGGCTGCGCGTTGTCGATCGCCGCCGCGTGCCTGCCCAGCAGGCAGACCGGGACGTACTTCACGGCGTACTGGAGCCCGAGCCGCTCCGCGCGATCCAGCGCCCGGACCAGCGCCGGCGCCAGGGTCGCCATCGGGACGATGAGCCCGCGCTCGTCGGCCTTGTCGGCCATCGGCAGGTAGTTCCACAGCTCCACCGTCCGGGGCGCCAGGAGGCCGACGCGCTCCACGATCGCCTCGAGGTGGTCGACGTTCGGCATCACGATGACGGTGTTCGTCAGGATGGTGGCGCCGAGCTGCGAAAGGTTGAGGAGCCCTCGCCAGGTCTCGTCGAAGGAGCCCCTCCGCTGCGTGATGTGGTCGTGGACCTCGGGGCCGGGGCCGTGCACCGACACGAAGAACTCGTCGACTCCGGCCTCGACGAGCCGGCGCGCGAAGGCGGGGTCTCGCAGGAGGCGAGCGTCCGTCTGCAGGCGCAGGTGCTCGAAGCTCTCGCTCTCTCTCGCGCAGCGCACGTAGTCGAACAGCTTCTTCTCGAGCGTCACCTCGCCGCCGGTGAAGGTGACCCGCCGGTAGCGCCGCGTGCGTCGGTTCTCCTCGACCGCCTGCCGGTAGCGCTCGAAGGGCACGCCCCGGAAGTCGTTCATGCCCTCCTGCACGATGCAGAAGCGACAGGCGGAGTGGCAGTGGAAGTCGACCGTGACCGTCAGGTCCTCGAACCGGGTCGGCTCGGTGCGGCCCTTGAAGCTGTGCATCAGTAGGTCCCGTAGAAGCACGCGAGCGGGTAGCGGATCGTCCCGTCGCGGTCCTGCTCGAGCTCGACGCAGACGTCGAAGTACAGGTGGTCGAGGTCGGCCTCGACGTGGCTCGCGACCTCGACCAGACGACTCGGGTAGCCGAGGCGACGGAGCACCGCGAGGAGGTGGTCGATCGAGATGCCGGTGTAGGTGAGCGCGTCGCGCGTGCGCCGCTTCTCGACGCAAATTCGCTTGCAACAATACAGCTCGGGGACGAGCACGTGGCCGAGCGTCCGCGGCTCCGAGTAGTCGATGAAGCACGAGCTCTTGACGAGGCCCAGCATGTCGTCGACGTCCGGCTTCGGCTCGAAGAAGCGGTAGCTGCCGCTCAGCTGCGCGCCCTGCTCCGTGGCGAGGTAGGTGACCCCCTCGCGCTCGTCTCCGCCGGCCACGTGGAGGGTCAGCTCGGCGATCGCGCCGGCCTCGAAGGTCGCCTGGTCGAGCACGAAGCCGATCGCGGAGTAGGGGATGGCCTCTCGGACCCGGGGGCGGACGGCGAGGACCCCGGCGAGGGTCTCGGCGAGCCCGCGGACCGACGCGGCCCCCCGGGGGTCGACGACGCGCAGCTCGAAGGAGAGGCGCTCGCCGTCGTGGCGCACGCCCCAGACCACGCGGTCGCGTCCGAGCGAATCGCGGAGCGCGTGGAGCACGGCTCGCGTGCGCTCGAAGAGGCCGGCGACCTCGAGGGCCTCGAAGAGCAGGTACTCCGCGCGGAGCTTGCCGCGCGCGGCGCGGCGCGGCCGATAGGGCCGGAGGCAATAGTCGAAGAAGCGGTCCGACTCGCTCGTCCTCGCCGCCTGCGCGTGGCTCGAAGGCACGAGCCGATCGTGTCACACGCAGGTGTGAGCGCACAGGCCGGTCACCTCAGTGCGGCCGCCCGAACCGCACCGGCGTCGCGATGTACCCGAGGCTCTCCGTCCCGCGCCAGCCGTACGCCTCGGCGTCCCCGTCCGCATCGACCGCGAACGTCATCGTCCCGCGACCCGTCCCGCTCACGCCGTCGGGCCGCGTGTCGTCCTGGTGCGCGAGGCTCGTCGAGTCGAGGATCCGCACGGCCCACACCCCCGCGTGGACCTCCACCGGGGCCGCGACCACGAACGCGACGTGACCGCTGTTCCGGCTGCGAAAGCCGGGCGGGCGCTCCCACGCGAGCACGTCGCCCGGCCGCGCGTCGCGCACGTGACCCACGCGCCGCCACCCGAGGCGCGGCCGGTCCGTCGGGGCGCGCGCGATCGTCCGCGCGAAGGTGCGCGCGATCGGCCGGCCGGGCCCGAGCGCGCGCCGCGCGCGGGGCGCGGAGCGCTCGAGGATCCACGCCGCCATCCCGGAGCAGTCCCAGCGGTAGTCGCCGCGGGGCTCGCTCACCTGGGTCCGGTGCTGGTAGCGGGTCACGCGCGTGCGCTGCTCCACGCGCTCGAGCGCGGACAGCACGCGACCCGCGGCCGGGCTGCCGGGCTCGCCCGCGCGATCGAACCGCGGCGAGGGCCGGAGGGGATCGAGGAGCGGAGCCCGGCGCGCGTACGAGCGCCCCGCGTGCCGCGCGGCCGACGCGACCTCGCCGCGGAGCCCGACGGCCGCGGCGAGGACGAGCGCCCCGGCGATGGCCAGCGCCGCCGCGCACCCGAGCCCCC
Organism: Sandaracinaceae bacterium; assembly: GCA_041918555.1. Classification (GTDB taxonomy): domain Bacteria; phylum Myxococcota_A; class Polyangia; order Polyangiales; family Sandaracinaceae; genus JACKEC01. Next base: position 2,138 of record JAYRVK010000042.1, on the reverse strand, counting down.
ACGCACGCCGCCGGGCCATCGCGGGCGAGCAACACCGGGACCCGTCCGCGTTCTTCCCTGTCGCCTCGCGGGTGCCAGCCCTCGGCAGCTCCCGCGCGCGGCGCGCCTGGCACCGAAGCTGCCCTGTGGTGGCCCGTGCGGAGCTCCCTCCTGTGCCTGGCCCTGCTCGCGACGAGCGCCTGCGAGGGCGCGATCACGCGCGACCACGCGATGCCGCCGGTGCCGCCGGTGCCCTCGGACGGCGGGAGCTGGCGGCCGCCCTCGCCCGTCGACGCGGGGACGATGACGCCCCCGCCGGGGCACGACGCGGGCACGAGCCCGCCGACCCCGGGGGTGGACGCGGGGGTCCCCGGCGGCGGTGACGACGCGCTCGGGACGTGCACCGGCGCCGAGGCGGAGTGCCTCGCGGCGCGCGTGATCAACGAGTACCGCGTCGCGCACGTGCACCAGGGCGAGTGCAACGAGCCGCTGCGCTGGCACGAGACGCTCGGGCGGCTCGCCCACGAGCACCAGTCGGGGCCCTTCGTGCGGCACTCGAGCCATGGCTACGTCGAGAACGTCGGCCAGGCCTACGGGGTCCGCGAGACCGCCGAGTACATCGTCATGTGGGAGGCGGGCATCGAGGAGCACTGCCGCTCGGACGGGAGCTACGAGGTCAGCCACCACTGCGCGACGATGTTCTGCAACAACCGCACGATCGGTGTGGGCGTCTACGAGAGCGGCGGGACGACGTACATGACGATGATGTTCGGCGACGAGAACGGAAACCCGAGCTGGTAGCCGGCGCGCGCGGGCCCTATCGTCTCGCCGGATGGGCGCCAGCGACTTCATCGCGATCACCTCACTGCGCGTCGACTGCGTGGTCGGGGTGTACCCGCACGAGCGCGCGCGGCCGCAGCCCCTCGACCTCGACGTCCGCCTGCGCCTCGACACGCGGCGCGCGGGCGCGAGCGAGCGCCTCGCGCACACCATCCACTACGCCGAGGTCGCGAACGAGCTCGCGTTCCTCCTGCACTCGTGCCGCTTCGATCTCCTCGAGACGGCCGCGCACGTGCTGACGCGCTACCTCCTCGCGCCCCCCGCGCCCGGCGCGGAGCGACCTCGCATCGAGGAAGTCGTGTTGCGCCTGCAGAAGCCGTACGCGCTCGCCGGCCACGGGGTGCCGTCGCTCGAGGTGACGCGCGACGCGCGCGAGGTGGAGCTCGAGCGCGAGACCAAGGCGTGGGGCACCGTGGACGTGGTCTTCGAGACGCGGCGCGCGGGCGTGTACCGCCTCAACGTGGCGCCGGGGCGCGGCATCCCGCTCCACGTGCATCAGGTGATGCGCGAGGCCGAGCTCGTGCTGGGCGCGGGGCTGCGCTGCCAGGGCCAGCCGGTCGTGTCCGGCGCCGTGTTCCGCTGGCCCAAGGGCGCGGCGCACCGCTGGGACAACCCGAGCGAGGCGTGGCAGTCGATCCTCTGCGTGGACTCGCCCCCGTTCCTCCCGCACGACGAGGTCGAGGTCGAGGGCGAGCCCGCGCCGGTGCGCCCGCAGGCGCCTTTCATCCCGAGCCCGGCCGAGCCGTGAGCGACGGAGCCATCCTCGTCACCGGCGCGAGCCGCGGGATCGGGCGCGCCGTCGCGGAGCGGCTCCTCGACGCGGGCCGCTCGGTCGTCGTGTGCGCGCGCGACGAGGCGGCGCTCCGCGCGGTCGCGGGAGATCGGTCGCACGCGCACGTGCTCGCGTGGGATCTCGCGCGCGACGCGGGCGCGGGGGGAGAGGCCGGCGGCGAAGCGGCTGTCGTTGCGGCTGGCGGCGATGAGGGCCTGCAGGTAGTCCAGCAATGCGTCGGAGACGCGCACGGCCCTGGCGGCCCGCTGCTGGTCGGCGAACTCGTCCGGGGTCAGGACCGGGGCGAGGCCGGCCAGCAGGTCGCGGCGGTCCTCGCCGCGCAGCAGGGCGCGTTCCGCCGCGTGTTCCGGGAAGCCCAGGCGGATGCGCAGCAGGAAGCGGTCGAGCTGGGACTCGGGCAGCGGGAAGGCGCCGATCTGGTCGCCCGGGTTCTGGGTGGCGATGACGAAGAAGGGGGAGGGCAGGGGCCGGGTCTCGCCCTCGACGCTGACCTGGCCCTCCTCCATGGCTTCCAGCAGGGCGCTCT
>JAYRVK010000041.1:0-1513 GCA_041918555.1 Sandaracinaceae bacterium | reverse complement strand
GGCCCGCGGGCGTCCGCGGGGGGGGGGGGGGCCGTGCGCGCGACGGGGGGGGGGGAGGGGTGCGCGCAGCGCCCCTCGGCAAACTACCGCTCGAAGGTGACCTTGGCGGTCTGGCGGCTCGACGGCATCTCCCAGCCGCGCACCCGGGTCACCACGCAGTCGAGCGCGTCGCGCCCGGACTCGTGATCCGTCGACGCGCCGGCCGAGAGCACGCGGCCGCCCTGCGTGTACGCGGTCACCTGGATGCGCCCGGAGCCCTCGGGGCGGCACGCATCGAGCACGCCCGCGCCGTGACGCCCGACCACCGAGGCCACGCGCGCCGGATCCCAGGTCGTCGGGTGCCGGTCGGCCGGGTCCATCGAGATCGGCCAGGTCAGCGTGGCCTCGCCGCCGCCGCGCGGGTGCGGGAACACCGTCGCCTCGGCCACGTCGCTGAGGCAGCGCTCGACCTCGCGGTGCCCCACCGTCGAGTCGGTCGGGTACGCGGTGCGCACGGTGCCGTCGGCGTTGACGACGATGTGGAGCGTGACGTCGCCGCCGAGGCCCCGCACTCCGCCCGCGTGCTCGTGGAAGCACGCCGCGAACGCCTCCATGCGCGGGTCGAGCGCGCGGTGCGCCTCGCGCACGGTCAGCGATCCCGTGAGCCCGCTGAACGCCATCGTGGCGCGCGGCGGGGCCGCGGGCGCGATCTCGGGCTCCGGCGCGTGCGCGGCGGCCTCGGTGCGGGGCGCGGCGTGCGCGACGGTCGCGGCGGGCGCGGGCGTGGACGCGCAGCCGGCGAGGAGCACGAACAGGACGGAGATCGGTCGGCGCATCGGTCTTACCCCCGGTCGAGCAACGCTGGGACCCCGAGCAAGCGCGGGACCACCCAAGTCAGCGGCGATCCCCACCCGCTCGAAGGGCGGAGTGGAGCACGGCCCGCTCCGCGTTGCCAGGCGAAGCGGTCGCCCGAATATCCGCCGGAGACAGTGTTTCCTTCCTCGCGCGCGCCGGGGTCTCGCGGCGCCGGCATTGAAACCCGCGCGGGTTCGGTCGAGGCTCCGCTCCATGAGGACGGCAGCCGAGTACATCGAGAGCCTCCGCGCGCGGAAGCTCGAGCTCTGGGTCGACGGCGAGCGCTGCGCGAGCCCCGTCGATCATCCCAAGGTCCGGCCCGCGATGAACGCGGTCGCCGCGACCTACGCGCTCGCGCACGATCCGCGCTGGTCCGGGCTCGCGCGCGCGCGCTCGGAGCTCGTCGACCGCGAGGTGAGCCGCTTCTGCCACCTCTTCGTCGAGCCCGAGGACCTCGTCCGCAAGATCGAGCTCCAGCGCGTGCTCGGGCGCCTCACCGGGACGTGCTTCCAGCGCTGCGTGGGCATGGACGGGCTCAACGCGCTCTTCATCGCGACCCATGGGCGGCGCGCCGCGCACGCGCGGTTCGTGACCTGGCTGCGCGGGGTGCAGGAGCGCGACGACGTGCTCAACGGCGCGATGACCGACCCGAAGGGCGACCGGAGCAAGCGCCCGGGCG
>JAYRVK010000040.1:0-1724 GCA_041918555.1 Sandaracinaceae bacterium | reverse complement strand
CCGACGGCGTCGATCGCGCTCGTCGAGCGGCCGCCCCAGCTCTCGCTGCCGAGGAGCGCGCCGTCAGCGCCATTGCGCACCCGGACGGTGAGCGTCCAGGCGCGGCGCGCGCGGGCGACGCGACCCTCGAGGATCGCCGCGGCGTTCAGCTCCCGCGCGAGGGCGACGTAGTCCTCGGCTCGCATGCGCGTCGGCAGGCGGAGCGTGCGCCGCACCCGATCGACCTCGTCGTCGGGGACGACGACGTAGCCCGCCTCCGAGAGGTTCGCGATGAGGAGGTTGCGCGCGGTGCTCGCGCGCGTCCCGCGAAAACGCTCGAGGACGACGCGGATGGCCTGGCGCGCGGGAGGGCGAGCCGCGATCGTGCGGCCGCGCCCGGACGTCCCCCGCTGCGCCTCCGCGCTCCCTGGGACGCCGACGCACACGAGCGTGGCGAGGGCGAGCGAGACGAGCCGCGTCGTGATCACGAGCGCACGGTGGCTCCGCCGTCGAGCTCCTCCGAGGTCAGCTCCTCCGAAGACCGGGGACATGGGCCGCCGATGCTACCAGGAAGCACCCGCGCGGCGATGCCAGAAAGCCACCCCGAGCCGTCCCGTGCGGCACACTGAACGGCGATTCATCGCGTTATGCTCCCCGGCGGAGACGACCATGACCTACCTGTTCGAGACCGAGGAGCACGCGACGCTGCGCGCGAGCGTGCGACGCTGGGCCGCGACCCACATCGCCCCGCACGGCGCGGAGTGGGAGGAGGCCGAGGAGTTCCCCGTCTCGCTCTACGCGCGCGCTGGTGCCGACGGGATGATCGGCCTCGGCTACCCCGAGAGCTGCGGCGGCGGCGGCGGGGACGTGACGATGGCGCTCGTCGCGGCCGAGGAGATGGTGCTCGCGGGCAAGTCCGTCGGCACCCTCGCCAGCCTGGGCAGCCACGCGATCGCCCTGCCCCCGATCCTGAAGACCGGCACTCCCGCGCAGATCGAGCGCTTCGTTCGCCCCGTGCTGGCAGGCAAGGCCATCGCGGCGCTCGCGATCACGGAGCCCGGCGGTGGCAGCGACGTTGCCGGCCTGCGCACGACGGCCGTGCGCGACGGCCAGCACTATCGAGTCGACGGCGCCAAGACCTTCATCACGTCGGGCACGCGCGCGGACTTCGTCACCACCGCCGTGCGGACGGGCGGCCACGGCCATGGCGGCGTGTCGCTGCTCGTGATCGAGAAGGGAACGCCCGGCTTCTCGGTCTCGAAGAAGCTCCGCAAGACCGGCTGGTGGGCGAGCGACACCGCGGAGCTCACGTTCGAGGACTGCCGCGTGCCGGTCGAGAACCTCGTCGGCATCGAGAACGCGGGCTTCGTCGCCATCATGATGAACTTCACACAGGAGCGGCTGATGCTCGCCGGCCAGTGCGTCGCGATCGCGGAGCTGGCGTACCGAGAGGCCGTCCAGTACGCGAAGGACCGCAAGGCCTTCGGCAAGTCGCTGAGCGGCTTCCAGGTGACGCGCCACAAGCTCGCCGACATGGCCTCGCGCATCGCGGCGGCTCGCGCGCTCACCGGTGAGCTCGCGGTGCGCTGGGCCCGCGGCGAGCAGACTCCCGCCCTCGCCGCGATGACGAAGAACACGGCCACCGACGCCTGCTCGTTCGTCTGCGACCAGGCCGTGCAGATCTTCGGCGGCATGGGCTACATGCGCGAGACCCTCGTCGAGCGCCTCTACCGCGACGCCCGCCT
>JAYRVK010000039.1:0-4577 GCA_041918555.1 Sandaracinaceae bacterium | reverse complement strand
GGGGAGCGAACGCGGCTCTGCCGCGTTCGTACTGGGGTTGGGGGCCCCAGCGCGATTCACTCGCGCTGGGGGAAGGGGGTGAAACCCCCTTCGAAGACTCAGTCCGACGAGGGAGTGCTGTCCTTGAAGAGCTGGTTGAAGCCCCACACCTCGCGGGCGCGGAGGCTGCCGAACTGGACCCCCATCCCGTCGTCCTTGTGCCAGCGGACGACCGCCTCGAGGGCCACCTCCTCCTTCAGGGCGGGGAGGTGGAAGCGGACGCGCACCTTGGTGCCGTAGGCGAGCTGCGCCGGGCTCACGAGGTACATGCCGCCGAGGCTGATGTTCTTGCTCTCCGTCACGAGCTCCCCGCCCTCGTGGATCACCACGACGTGGAGGCGACGGTCGTATCGTTCGTGGACGCGGCGCCCGGTCGTCACAGCGGGTCCTTTCCGGCCGAGGGGGGGAAGCGGTTATCCTCGCCGACGACGTGGAAGTCAAGGTGACCCAGGGGAACGCGGACGCGCGGGCGCGGCAGCTGGCGACGGCGGCGCTCGCGCTCGTCACGCTGACGCCCGCGCTCCTCGCGTGGTCGTGGGCCCGGCCGATCGCGGCGGCGCCGGCCGAGGGGCCCGCGCTCGCGCTCGCGCCGTCGGAGGTCCGCGCCGCGCGCGAGGCCCGGGCCGCGCTCGCGGAGCCGACCGGCCCGCGCGCCGAGACGCGGCGCACGATCTACCGCGAGGTGAACGCGGCCGAGCACGCGGCCGCCGACTACCCCGGCCAAGCCCAGGCCCGCCCCGGACGGCTGCGCTTGGGGCTCGCCGCGCTCGTGGAGGAGCTCGGCGAGCCGGCCGTGGCGGCTACCCGCGCGGCCGACGTCGCGCGCGCGATGCGGGCGCTGCGCGAGGGCGGCGACGCCGACGAGCTCGGCGGCTTCGTGCGGATGATGGAGCGCTACTCGATGGCCGAGGCCGGGCGGCAGACCGCGCCGGCCTTCGTGGTCGAGACCGCGCTCGCGGCCCGCTGGAACGCGGTCCACGGCCGCGAGCTCACGGAGGGCCTCTCCGACGTCGAGCTCCGCGCCTACTGGGGCTGGCTCGCGCTCCACGCCGCGCGCGCGCCGCTCGACCGCCGGCTCGAGGCGCTCCGACACTACGCCGGCGCGGGAGGCCAGCGCGCGCTCGAGGGCCGGGCCGCGATCCTGTTCGAGGCCGGCGACCTCGAGGGCGCCCGGGAGGCGTACGAGCGCGCCTACGCGATGGCGGGGACGTTCCGGCTGCGCAACCACGCGCTCGCCGCGCACGAGTAGGGCTGCTACGCTCTCTCGTGATTTCGGGGGGGAGGGTCGCGTGAAGGTGAACCTGCGAAAGACGCTGTTCCTGCTCCCGAGCCTGTTCACGCTCTCCAGCATCTTCTGCGGGTTCTACGCGCTCCTGCTCTGCCTCGGCGCCGACGTCGACTCGGAGACCTTCTACCGCGCCTCGCTCCTCATCGTGTTCGCCGGCTTCTTCGACTCGATCGACGGCCGCGTCGCGCGCCTGACGAAGACGCAGTCGGCCTTCGGCGTCCAGATCGACTCGCTCGCCGACGTCGTCTCGTTCGGCGTCGCGCCCGCAGTGCTCGTCTACCGCTGGTCGCTCGAGGCCCTCGACGTCACCGGGGTCGTGCTCGCCTTCGTCTTCGTCGCGTGCGGCGCGATCCGCCTCGCGCGCTTCAACGTGCTCGCGACGAACGAGTCGGGCGCACCGAAGAAGCCCGGGAAGTACATCGTCGGCCTCCCGATCCCCGGCGCCGCCGGCGTGATCGTCTCGCTCGTGATCGCGAACCACGCCGTCGCCGGCTCGCTCCACGCGCAGCCGAGGATCGTCGTCTCGATCGTGGTGGCCCTCTCGTTCTTCATGGTCAGCACGGTCCAGTTCCGGAGCTTCAAGGACGTGAAGCTCGGGTGGCGCTCGCTGACGATGATGGCCATCACGCTGGGCTCCTGCGCGGCGCTCGCCATCCTCTACCACCCGTCCTTCGCGCTCGTCGCGCTCCTGACGTGCTACCTCGCGATGGGCGTGGCGGAGACCCTCTTCAACCTCTCGCGCCGCGGCCTCGCGCGGCGACGCCGCCCCGAGGACGAAGAGAAGGCTTGAGCGCGCGCCCGCTCGCGCTCCTCGGGCTCGCCCTCCTCGCGGGCTGCGAGTCCACCTCGCTCGCCGCGAGCTGCGGGGGCGAGCGCGTCGCGCTGTGCGGTCCGCGGGAGTGGGCCGAGGTGACCGACGCACGCCTCGAGCCCGCCGGCCTCACGATCGCGGACTTCTCGATGCGCGCGCAGATCCGCGTGACGCTCGATCGCTGCGCGGACGCGCCCGCGCCGCACACCGTCGACCTCACCGCGCTCGTCCCGAGCGGCGACGCCGGCGCGGGGCTCTCGGTGATGAGCCTCCTGACCCTCGCCGACGGCGAGGACGGCGATCCGGTCCCCGGTGACGGCGTGATCGACGTGGACGTCGCCAACCCGTTCGTCGCGACCGTCCCTCCCGACGCCGACGTGACCCTGCGCTTCGTCGCGCGCTCGGGCACGCCGGGCGGCTGCACCAGCGGGACCTTCGAGCAGCCCTACCGAACGGGCCCGCCGCGACCCTGAGCGCGGTGGCGCGGGTTCTCGTAGACGCTGATGATCGGCACGCCGTCGTACGTGAGCACGTGCACCGGCGCGACCGAGCCCCACGCCGCCCAGATCTGGTAGTCGACCTCCACGAAGTGGTGCTCGTGGTGGACGATCGCGTAGTCGGAGGCGTAGAGGTCGCCGCTCGCGCGGATGTTCGTAGGAAGCAAGCCGTCTTCCTGGAGCATCCGCCACGCGGTCCACGTCGTGTCGCAGATCCACACCGAGCCGCCGTCCGGCATGGCCCCCGCGAACCACTCGACGAGGCTCCCCGTGGTGAAGCCCCAGAACTGCCGGTTCATCCCGTGATCCGCCGCCCCGGGCACCCCGCCTGCGGCGTACGTGTAGTGCGAGAGCCCGAACGGGTGGCTGTGCTGCGTCTCGATCGCCGCGGGCGCGAGCAAGAGGCCCGCGACCCCGACGCGCGCAACGTACTTGGGCGCGGGGACCTTCGCGGGCAGCCGCTCGCGCACCGCGCGCGCGACGAACACGAAGGCGATGCCCGCGAAGATCGCGAGGAACGGATACGACGGGAACCAGTGCTTGGTCCCGCCGAAGATCGGCGTCCACGGCATGCTGATCACCACGAGCGGCGCGAGCAGCATCCCCACGAGGAGCACGTCCGTGCGCGACGAGTCGGGCTCGGCCTTGCCGACCGGCCACAGCCGCTCGAGGAGCCCCGGCGGCAAGAGCGCGCGCGCGCGCGCGCCGATCCCCGCGAGCGCGAGCGCGAGCGTCGCGAGCGGGACCGTGAAGAGCGTCATCACCCACGGGAAGTGCATGGGGAACGGCGGGTCGAAGTAGTTCACCCCGAGGTAGGCGATGTTGTAGTGGATGTGGTTCAGGTGGAACGCCGCGTACTCGCGGAAGCGCGCCGCGGTGTCGAACCACATCCACGGCCACAGCCCGACGAAGAGCAGCGGCCCGATCACCGCCATCGCGATCAGGCCCCACGGGACGAAGCGCATCCAGCGCCGCGCGTTGGCCCAGCGCGCGAGGAGCGCGAGGATCGAGAGGTACAGAGGGAACGGCAGGAGCGCGAGCGCGGGGTGGCCGACCAGCTCGAAGTCGATGGAGGTCTCCGTCGCGACGGTCGGCACGACCACACCGAAGTACACGGTCCCCGCGAGCGCGAGGAGCGGGCCGAGGATCGCGAACGCGACGAACACGTTGCGCCGAGGCCCCGCGTCGCCGCCCCGCGAGCGCCGACCCAGCACCACGAAGGCCCAGTGCACCCAGAGGATCACCGGGACCGTCCACGCGTTGTGCTTGGTCTCGAGCGCGAGCCCGTACACGAGCCCGAGCACGAGCGCCCAGCGCCAGTCCGCCATCGACCGCCACCAGCAGTACGCGACCGCGCTCAGCGCGAGCGTGATCGGCACGTCGAAGCAGTCGAGCTGCGAGTGGTAGAAGATCCGGGGCAAGAGCGCGAAGGCGAACGCGCCGAAGAGCCCGACCTGCCGGCCGTAGGCGCGCGCGCCGAACACGTAGATCAGCCACAGGATCAGCCCCGAGGAGACCATCCCCGGGAACCGGTACGACATCGAGGGCGTCGCGAAGAGGTCCCAGCGCTCGTGGGCCAGGTGCGAGAGCGCGAAAGCCGCTTTGACGAGCGACGGATGCTCGTGGTTGTACTCCCAGCCCCGGTCCACGCCCTCGCGGCTCGTCGCGGCGCTCGGATCCTCGGCGAGCTGCTCGAACCACGCCGCGTAGCGGTTGGCCGCCTCGACGTAGAAGCCCTCGTCGCGGCTCATCCCGAGCCGCGCGCTGCTCGCGAGGAGGAGCGCCACGTAGGCCGCCGCGATCGCGAGGCCCAGCAGGTGATCGCGCCAGCCGATCTCCCGGCTCACGGCGTCCCCGCTCGGGTCGTCGCCGCCCAGCAGAACGAGCGCAGGTGCGGGTCCGGCGCGGTGACCTCGACGCGCACGTCGCCGCGCGCGCGGCC
>JAYRVK010000038.1:0-4308 GCA_041918555.1 Sandaracinaceae bacterium | reverse complement strand
GCCGGCCGTCGGCCGAGGGGGCCGGGGCCCCGTCGAGCAATTCTCTAAGGGGAGGGGGCGCGCGCAGCCCCCCCAGAAGACTCAGAGGGGGTCGATAAATCGAACGAGGCCAGGCCGGCGCGTAGGGGGTCCCCACGCGGAGCGTGGGGAGCGAACGCGCGCAAGCGCGTTCGGACGAGGGAGGGGGCCCCGGCGCGCGCTCTGCGCGCGTTGGGGGAGGGGGCGCGCCGCCCCCTCGAAGACTCAGCGCACGAGGAACACGGGGACGGCCTCGAAGCTCATCCCCGCGCTGACGCGCTCGCAGACGGCGCGGTCGCTCGTGGGGCGCACGTCGGCGATCGACTCGAGCACGGAGCGCACCGTGTCCTCGAGGCCCGGCATGATCGCGCCCGACTCCGCGACCGCGTCCTCGACGCGGAACGACCCGCCGAGCTCGCCGCTCCGCAGGCCCTCCGCGGTGTGGTCGAAGCGCAATTCGACTTGCTGGAGGAACCCGAGCGGGAGCAGCGGGACGAGCCCCGCGGGGATCCTCCCCGCGAACGAGTCGATCGACGCGACGGTGCGACCCCCGACCACGCGCGCGTTGCCGCGCCCGAGCGGCGCGATCACGGTCATGGTGTTCCCGGGCTCGAGGCGCCGACCGTCGTGGAACGGGACGTCGCGGGCCGCGGCGAGCTGGACGTCGACGTCGCCGGTCTCGTGGAGCGTGATCACGACGAGGAGCCGGCCGCCGAGGATCGCCTCGCGCACCACGTCGTCGACGGGCCGGCCGAGGAGGCCCTCGAGGGTCGGGACGAGCGTGCCGTACTGATCGTCGACGCCGCGCGTGCCGTCGGCGAGCGAGCGGTAGTCCGGGGCGAAGTCCTGGCAGCTCGCGCTCGGGTCGGTGCTCCCCTCCCCCGAGTCGACGCCGTCGACGTTCGCGCCGGGCGCGCGGCGGCCGGTGGGCTCGGGGATCGACAGCTCCGCGATCACGTAGCTGTTGCCCGCCGGCGGGGGCGGAGGCGGCGGTGGAGGCGGGGGCGGTCCGCCGCCGTCGCGGCCCACTCCTGCGTCGCGCGCGATCGTGCCAGCGTCCCTGGGCGTGAGCACATCGGACCCGTCGTGGGCCTGGTAGCAGCCGCCCAGGGTCGTCGTCCCGAGCACGAGGGCGAGCGTCACGCGATGCATGGACGGACGCTAGCCGCCGACGCCGACCTCGGCCACGTCGCAGCGGACGGGCGTGCCGTGCCGCAGGTTGGCGGAGAGATCGTAGAGCGCAGTGCGCAAGCCTTCTTCCACCACCGGGTGATAGAACGGCATCGCGAGGGCGTCCTCGACCGTCAAGCCGCGTTGCACCGCCCAGGCGAGGAGATGGCCGAGGTGCTCGGCGCGCGGGCCGACGAGCTCGGCGCCGATCAGGCGGCCGGCGTGGCGCTCGGCGTAGACGCGCGCTCGCCCGCGGTTCTGCGCGTGAATGCGCGCGCGGCCCTGGCCGGCGAAGTCGACGCTCCCGGCCACGGCGCCCTGCGCGCACGCCGCCTCGAAGCCGCCGCCGACCACCGCGATCTGCGGGTCGCTGAACACGATCTCGAGGGGCTCGCGGCGGGGGGTCGCGCGAACCTCGGGGAAGCGCGCGGCGTTCTCGCCCGCGAGCCGACCGTCGTCGGCCGCCTCGTGCATCAGCGCGTGGAGCTGGTTCGCGTCGCCCGCGACGAACACCGGGAGCGCGCCGAGCTGGAGCGTCTCCGGGTCGATCGGCCAGCGGCCGTCGACGGGCCCGACCCCGAGCGCGTCGAGGCCGAGCGCGCCGAGCGTCGTGCGCCGCCCCGCCGCGAGCAGCACGCGCGCGAAGCGCTCGTCGCGCTCGGTCCCCGCCGAGTCGACGAAGCGCGCGCGCACGCCGTCGCCGTCGCGCTCGATCCCGCGCAGCGCGTGCTCGGGGTGGAGATCGAGCTCGGCCGACAACACCCGCCGTGCCTCCGCGCGGACGTCCGGATCGCGCAGGGGCCCGATCACGCCGCGGACCCCGAGGATCGTGGTGCGCACGCCGAGCCGGTGGAAGGCCTGGCCGAGCTCGAGGCCGATCGCGCCCGAGCCGACCACGAGGAGGCTCTCGGGGAGCTCCTCGAGCTCGAACACCGTCTCGTTCGTGAGGACGGGGACGTCGCGGTACGCCGCCGGCACGAACGGCTCCGTGCCCGTCGCGACCACGAGGCCGCGGAAGCGCACGTTCCCCACTCCGTCTACGTGCAAGTGGCCTTGCCCCCGGAGCACCGCGCGCCCGCGGAGGAGCTCGCCCCTCTCGTCGAAGCCCTCGACCGTGCGCAGCGCGAACCCGACGAAGCGGTCGCGCTCGCGCCGCACGCGCTCGAGCACGGCGCGGCCGTCGACCACCACGCGCTCCGCATGCACCCCGAACGCCGCGCCCTCGCGCATCCCGTGCGCCACGTCGGCCGCCGCGATCAGGAGCTTGCTCGGCATGCAGCCGACGCGCGCGCACGTGGTCCCGAGCGGCCCGGGATCGATCACGAGGACCGAGGCCCCGGCCTTCTTCGCGGCCTTGTGCGCGGTGAGCCCGGCGGTCCCCGCGCCGAGGATCGCGACGTCGACCTCGCGGGCTCCCTCCGTCATGGCTGCTCGGCGAGCGCGCGGATCTCGCGGGCGGTGAGCGCGCGGCCGTAGAGGCGCACGTCGTCGAGGTCGCCCGGCCACGTCGTGGTCGGCCCGAGCGAGAGCCGCGCGAACGCGGCATGTGCGACGGAGGTCCGCATCGCTCAGGTCCCGTCGTAGCCGAAGACGGGCACGGGCCGATCGGAGGGCCGCTCGCCGGCGTTGCCGAGCCGGCCGTTCGCGCCGTAGCCCCAGCACAGCACGCGGCGCCTCCCCACGGAGGGCTCATCGATGGCGCACGCGTGGGAGCCGCCGGCGGAGAAGTCGACGATCGTCCGGCCGACCTCGAGCGTCGGCAGGAGCGCGGACGTGAAGTCGGGGCCAGCGACCCCGAGGCCGAGCTGATCGTCGCCGTTGTCGCCGAACCCCGAGAGCGAGAGCGAGGTGCCCCACACCAGGGTGAAGCCGCGCGTCACCGTGAAGAAGCTGCTCCCACCGATCGCGATGCGCTCGACGTCGGCCCCCCGCGAGTCGCGGAAGAGCGTCGGCTCGAGCACCGGGCTCGTCAACTCGTCTTGCTGGGTCTCACCGCGGCGGTTCTCACCCCAGCAGTACGCACGGCGCGTCGTGCCGTCGTCCGTGATCGCGCACGTGTGGAGGTAGCCGCACTCGAGCTCGATCACCTGCGTGAGGTCGACCCGCGTCGGGCTCGTGCGATCGGACGGCATACCGGGCTCGCCGATGCCGAGCTGGCCGCGCGCGGCCCCGCCCCAGCAGTACAAGGTCCCGTCGCCGAGCGCCGCGCAGGTGTGCTGTTGACCTGCGCACACGTCGGCCACGGCGGTGAGCCCGGGGACCGCGACGGGGATCGCGCTCGCCATCCGGCTCCCGATCCCGAGCTGGCCGTCGGCGTTGTGGCCCCAGCACTCGAGCGTGCGCGCGGTCCCCACGATCGCGCAGGCGTGGTAGGCGCCCATCGCGAGCTGGTGCGGGGTCGGGTCGTTCAGCTCGACGTCGCGCGGGAGCGGGCTCCGCATCACGTCGGAGCCGATGGGACCCACCGAGAACGCGACCTGGTTCGAGCCCCAGCACTGGACTCCGTCGGCGAAGCGCGCGCAGCTCGCCTCGGCGGCCGCCTCGATCTCGAGCGCGCCCGGGCGCAGATCCATCACCGCGATCGGCACGGTCTGCGGCGCGACCGTCTCGACGCCCTGGCCGAGCTGGCCCGAGGCGTTCGAGCCCCAGCACTCGACGGTCCCGTCCGAGAGGCGCAGGCAGCTGTGATCGGTGCCCGCCGCGATCTCCGCGGGGATCGGCGGCGGCCCGGCGTCGAAGCCCGCGTCGGAGCCCGCATCCACGCCCGCGTCGAGGCTCGCGTCGAAGCCCGCGTCGCTCGAGCCCGCGTCGCCCGGCCCCGCGTCGCCGCACGCGCTGCGCGAGCACACACCGTCGAAGCCGCCGCTCGGCGGGGCGGGGCAGCACACGAAGTCGTCAGGACAGTCGGGCGCCGCCACGCTGCACACGATCTGCCCGTCGGGGATCGTCGCGGTGCACCCCGCGAGCGCGAGCGCCGCGATCAGAAGCGGCCGCGCCACGCGATCCCTCCGGGCCCGACCGAGACCTCCGACGAGCCGTCGCCCGACGCCGCGACGAGCCACGCGATCCCCACGCCCGCCGCCGCGACCCCGACGCCGAGCGCGACGAAGCCGACCGTCG
>JAYRVK010000037.1:0-6962 GCA_041918555.1 Sandaracinaceae bacterium | reverse complement strand
GCCCTGCCCTCCGCGCTCGTCGCGGGGCGGATCCGCGGCGAGCGCCCGCACCTCGCGGTGCTCCACTCCGCCGATGTGCACCTCCTCGCGCGCCTCCCGGCGAGGCGGGTCTGGGTCGAGCACGTCGCGCGCTCGGCCAGCGAGCTCCTCTTCGCCTCGGCGGCACATCGCGCCGCCTTCCTCGACGCGCTCCCGCCTGCGCGCCGCGCCGAGGTCGCGGGCCGCGCACACGCGAGCGCGATGGGGATCGAGCCGCTCGAGCCCACGGAAGGTCGACGCGCGCTGCGCCGCCGCCTCGGCCTCGACCGCTTCACCGTCCTCTCGCTCGGTCGGCTCGTGCCGATCAAGGGGGTTCATCACGCGATCGACGCGCTCCGCGCGCTCGACGGGGTCGAGCTGATCGTCGCGGGCGAGGGTCCGTCCCGCGCGTCGCTCGAGGCGCGGGGCGGCGCGCGCTTCGTGGGCTTCGCGGGCCCGCGCGAGAAGGCCGAGCTCTTGCGGGCCGCCGACGCGTTCGTGCTCCCGTCGACCCCGACCGCGAGCAGCCGCACCGAGGGCACGCCGATCGCCGCGCTCGAGGCCGCGAGCGCAGGGCTCCCGATCGTGGCGAGCGAGCTCGGCGGGCTGCCGGAGATCTTCGCCCACGAGCGCTCCGCGCTCTTCGTGCGTCCGGGCGATGACCTCGGGATCCGGCGCGCGGTGCGCCGCTTGGTCGCGGACGCGGCGCTCCGCCGACGGCTCGGGCGCGGCGCGCGCGCCGTCGCGCGGCGCTACGACTGGGCCGTCCTGGCGCCCCGCATCGAGGCGCTCCTGGCTTGAGCTCAGGGCTCGATGCGACGCGCGTTCGCGGGCGGGCGCCAGCGGAACGTGGCCTCGGGCACCGCGCGCGCGTGGCTCTGCTGCTCGAAGTCGAACCGGTTCTGGTTGTTCGAGTGATCGACGATCACCACGCGGTGGATCGTCCCCTGCGTGGCCTCGCTGTCGTCGATGAAGAGGAGGATGCGCGTGTAGTGCGGGCTCGGGCGCCGCGGCCGCAGCTCGAGGATCTGACCGTCGAACTCGAGCTGCGCCGCGTTCAGCAGGCGGAAGCGGTAGTCCCGCGTGAAGCTCCCCGTGCCCGTGAGGAAGCCGAGGGCCGCCGGGAGCTGCGCGTCCGCCATCGGCTGCTCGAAGTACTGCCCGCGCGCCTCGCCCTCGCTCGGCGGCTGGTACACGACGAGGTTCGTCCCGTCGCTCACCACGACCTTGCCGTTCGGCGCGTCGTAGTCGAAGCGCATCATGCCGGGCCGCCGGAACCGCACGAGCCCGCGGCTGACCTGCGTGTTCTGGTGCACGCGGTTGCGGTAGCGCTGCGTGAAGCGCGCGCTCATCGAGCTGGTGCGGTTGTAGTAGGTCTCGACCCACGACGCGACGGTGGCCGCACTGGGTCCGGCCGGCGTCTGCGCGCCGACGGATCCCGCGAGCGTGGCGGAGAGCGCGACCGCGATCAGGCATGCCCGGCTGGTACTCATCGTCTTCTGGCTCCTGGGACCGACCGCCCTTGTCCTTCATTCATCGCCCGTCGGCAACCCGGCGAACAAGTCCGCGCCGGGCGTGTTCCCCGACCGGTGATGTTGATCCGCGAAAAGCCCCCCGGTAGGATGGCTCCAGCGGGCCGCGCCCGCCCTAGCTTCTCCTTTGACAGTCGGGTTTGCGTTCTTCCGGGCTTCACCCGGATGGAGGTGCCATGAACAGGTCTCGGCGTCGGACCGATCCCTCGAAGGAAATCGCCCATCTCGAGCAGCGCCACAAGCAGCTCAAGGAGCGGGTAGCAGAGTACGAGGCGCGCCTATCGCTGACCCCCAAGGAGGAGCTGGTCCTCCAGAAGCTCAAGAAAGAGAAGCTCAAGACCAAGGACGCGCTCCACTCGATGCGCACCTGAATCTCGGACGACGCGCCGGCCCACCGCCGGCGCGTCGTGTCGTCTCTGCGCTCGACCCTCAGCCCTCGTCAGGCGCCTCACCGCCGCTCGAGGCCTCTTGGGCCTCGCCCTCTTCCGGCGGTCGCCAGCTCATCCCGCGCGGCGTGAGCTCGGTCAGCGTGCGCTCCATCAGCTCGCGCCACTCGGGCCGGAGCCCCGCGCCCCCATCGGACGCGATCTCGCGCGCGACCGCGAGGTAGTGCAGCGCGTCCGCGCGATGACCGAGGCGGTACTCGGTCATGCCGCGGAGGTAGAAGTAGCGAGCGCGCATCTCGAGGTCCATCCCGGGCGCGTCGTCCTCGAGGTCGCGCAGCCAGATGAGGGTGTTCTCGTAGCGCGCGCCCTCGTAGCTCTGTTCCGCGCGACGCATGTCGTCCGCGACCGCGGCGCATCCGCCGAGCGTGACGACGAGAGAACCGAGCGCGACGATGGCACCCACGAGCGATCGCATGGCCGGATGGTAGCAGCTCGGCGCTACGGGTGGTGATCCGCGCGGAGCGGCGCTACCCTCGAAAAGGAAACGCCCGACGGGCGGAGGCCACCCGTCGGGCGATGGACCCGAGGAGCACATCATCCTCGGGAACGAATCACCAAGCTCCGCTGTGTTGTGAGCACAGCAAGACCGCTGGGACCAAGGAAGGGAACCAACGCGAAGGAAGGAAGCGAAGCGCGCTGAGAGCCCGCAAACCGTCAGAATGCCGGGCTAGTAAGCGAAGGGCGCTGCGATAGCAAGGAAAGTGAGCGGAGCGGCGGTCGAGGGAACCTCGGGCGCCGTTCGTCTTTGAATGGGTGCAATGAGGATGCCACGGATCCGCGATCAGAAATGCTCAATGATTTCGTGAACCGCGCTCCGAGGGACCACGAAATCGAATGCGAACCGCCGGCTCGACCATGACATCGATGTCATGGACGTGAGCCGGCGGCGCAGTCCGCGGGACGGATCGCTTCGAGCGTCTACGCGCGCTTCATGCGCTGGACGAGGACGCCCAGCGCGGCGGCCAAGAGACCGTTCACGACGAGCCACGGGCCGACCAGCGCGTCCGGCAGCACCCCGACCTGGAGGGTCGGCCACACCGCCTCGACGAACAGGAAGCCCGCGCTGCCGAAGCAGAGCCCGACGAGCAGCGGGCGAAGGCGCTCGACGTGGAGCAGGAGCGCGACCGCCGCGAACGCGGGCCCGACGCTGAGCACGAACGGCGCGCCCCACGGACCGAGCGCCGCGGCGCTCGAGCCCAGGACGCCGAGCCCGAGGCCCGTGCCGAGCGCGGCGCCGACCACCGGGATCAAGCCCCACGGGATCACCCCGAGACCGCCGGCGACCGCCACGGACCAGGCGCTGGTCTTCGCGAGCGCGCCGAGCCCCTCGCGGCTCCGCAGCCCGAGCGCGAGCAGGAGCGCGAGCGCGAGCGCGGTCAGCCCGCGCGTCCCGCTGGTCGCTTGCGAGGCGATCCGGAGCGCGTGGTTCGCCGACACGAGGCCAGAGCCGAAGCGGCGGGCATCGCCGAGGTCCGTCGCGCTCTGCTTGAGCATCTGCTCGACGGTGTCCGGGTCTCGAACGCCCGCCGAGTAGATGAGCGCGCCCACGCCCGCGACATGGGGCGAGGCCATCGAGGTGCCCTGCCACGCGAGATAGTCGAAGCGCGTCGGGTCACCGCCGACGAGCGTGTTCTGGAGGACGCCGTCGGGCATGCCGTCGCCGTTCTGATCGACGCGGAGATCCCCACCCGGCGCGACCAGGTCGAGGCCCTGGCCGTAGTTCGAGTAGAACGAGAGGTCGCGATCGTAGCGGACGGCGCCGACCGCGACGACGTGGTCGTGGCGCGCCGGGTACTCCACGCGGCCGCGCGACGAGTTGCCGGCCGCGGCGACTACGAGCACGCCCTGCTCGTGCGCGTGGTCGATCGCGGCCTGCACCGCGCGCGACGACATCCCGCCGCCGAGCGACATGTTGATCACGTGCGCGCCGTGGTCGGCCGCGTAGCGGATCGCAGCGGCGATTGCGCCCCACCCGCCCGAGCCGTTCGCGTCGAGCACTTTGAGCGGCATGATCGAGGCCTCGGGCGCGACGCCCGCGACACCGAGACCGTTGTTCGTGCTCTGCGCGATCGTGCCCGCGACGTGCGTGCCGTGACCGTGCTCGTCGTCCGGGTTCGGGTCGTTGCGCACGAAGTCGTAGCCGGCGACGATGTTCGTGTCGGCCAGATCGGGAGCGCGCATCCAGCCGCTCTCGTCGCGGAACGCGAGACCGGTGTCGATCACCGCGACCACCACGCCCTGCCCGCGGTTGCGGGTCCACGCCTCGGGCATGCCGATCTGATCGAGGTGCCACTGGAAGCCGTAGTAGGGGTCGTTCGGGACGAACCGCCCAGGGTCGTCCTCCGGCGTCGGTGCCAGCGCGTGCGGCGTGACGTGATCGCGCCAGCCCGGGAGCGACCACGACCGCTCCACCTCGACCGCCTCGACGTCCGGGTCGTCCGCGAGCTCGTCGAGCACGTCGGCGACCTCGGACCACGGCGCGACGAGCCGGAAGAGGTTCGCCGAGTCGCTGATCTCGTGGCCCAGGCCCGTGCGATCGGCGGGCCAGTCGAAGGGCGCGATCGCTGCGGCGAGCTGCGCCGCGACGCGCTCGTGATCCGCGGACGAGGCGCCGTCGTCGAGGTCGACGAGGATCGCGCCGGTCATCGGATCGACGCTGGCGATCGGGGTCGACTCGGGGACCGCGGCCTCGTCGAGGCGAGCTCGCACCGAGGTGTAGAGGAGCGTGCCGAAGGCCGCGAGGCCCAGGGCGAGGACGATCAGGTGGCGCTTGTTCACGTGGCGAGCCCCGCTGGGTGGAGACGGTCCGTTGACCTTACGCGTGAGGATAGGCTTGGATTCCTCACTCATCCACGTCCAGCCCCTCGGGCGAGGCGCTCAGATGAGGACACGGTCGTCCTCGACCATCTCCTCCTCGTCGACCGCCGCCTCGAGGAGGAGTCGCGTGTCCATCAGCCGCTCCTCGCCGAGCTCGCGGACGTAGTCGCCGATCTCCGGCACGGCCTCGACGAGGCGATGGAAGATCTCCCTCGAAAGGAACAGCACCGTCGACTGGGTCGCCGCGGTCACGCTCGCGGTCGTCGGCTCTTCCTGGACGAGCGAGATCTCACCGAACACCTCGCCCGGACCGAGCGTGGCCAGGAGCACCTTGCTGTGGCCGTCCCGCTTGGAGACGTCCACCTCGCCCGAGAGCAGCACGAACAGGCCCCGCCCGGGCGTCCCTTCGTCGAGCACGGTCACCCCCGCCGCGACGTCGTGGGCCGTGAAGCGCCGGATGAGGTCGAGGCGCTGGCGTCTGTCGAGGGGACGGAACAGGGGCGCCGTGGCGAGCAGGTTGTTGAGGAGCCGCTCGCGTGTGAACTGGTCGAGCGCCGCGGCGATCGTGCCCACGTCGCGGGAGGCCGCGGCGAGCGCGTGGCGATCGAACTCGAGGAGATCGCAGTCCGAGTCGGCACGCACCGTGGCCGTGCGCGGCGAAGCGCTCACGAGCGCCATCTCGCCGAAGATCGCGCCCTCGTGGAGGGAGGCCAGCCGCTGGGCGCCGCCCTGCACGAGGTGCTTCTCGATCGCCACGGTGCCGCGGGCGATGACGAAGAAGCTGTGCCCGGGCTCGCCCTCCGCGACGATGACCTCGCCCGGGCGGGTGCGGCGCAGCTTCAGGGCCGCGAGGACGCGCGCGAACGCGTCGGACTCGAGCTCGCTGAACAGCGGGATCGGGGGGAGCTTCTCGGGGTAGACCTGGCCGGCGCGGCTCAGGTCGGCGCCCAAGCGCTCCGCGTGGGCGACGAGCTTCGCGTGCTCGGGACACGCCCCGATCGAGAAGTCGTCGGGCAGCACCCGCTCCTCCTCCGACGGAGCCACGCGGATCCCGCGTCCGAGGCGAGGGGAGCTGCGGCTGTAGAGGTCCGAGAGACTCTTGAGGAGCGGGGCGAGCAGCGGCTCGAGCGTGGTCAAGACCTTGATCGCCACCAGCGCGCGGAGCGGATGCCCGCCGTTCGCGCAGTGCCGCGCGAACGCCGTGTAGACGACCGCGGCCCGCTGGATCTCGCCCAGGGCGAGCAGCGCGTCCGCGACGCGCAGGCGCGCGTCGAGGTGGTGAGGCTCGAGGGTGAGAACGACCGCGTAGTAGTGGAGCGCGTCGAGGTGGCGCCCCTCGAGGAGCATCCGGTCCGCGCGCGCGCGGATGTCGCCGAGCGTCCTCATCTCGAGCGCATCGTACGCGGCGCCGGCCGACCCTGACCAGGGCGGGCGCGGCGCACAATCACCTACACGGGGGTCGCGGCGGGCGGCGATCCGTCTCGACGCGGTGTATGCTGTCCCGACCGGATCGGGACCGATGAGCGGCGACGGCAGCTTCCCACATCAGCGACCGACGAGTCCTGACGAGCCCGACGAGCCCCCGGAAACGGAGCCCGAAGGCGCCCGCGTCTTCGAGTTCCCATCCGAGGAGCTGCCGACGAGCCCGCCGGTGCCCGCCGGGACGTGGGCCGACGAGTCGAGCGAGCGGACGAGCAGCGTGGATCGCCTGCTCAAGCCCGCGGGCGTCGCCGACTGGCAGGGCGGCGGCGAGGTCGTGGAGTTCCCGCGCCAGTCGGTGACCCGGCGGCGCCTGAAGACCGCACCTCCGCTCGGGCCCGCGCCCGAGGACGTCTCGGGCACGCAGGCGGTCCATGCGCCCACCGAGACGGGCGCCGAGGTCGACGAGCCCGTCCGCCCGAAGTTCCTCGCCTCTGCGCTGTTGGAGCGCGACTGGACGCCGCCCCATCCGCTGCGCAGGACGTTGCGCACCGGCGCCGCGATCCTCGGCGGGCTGGGCGCGGTCGGCGCGCCGGTGGTCGGCGGGCTCTCCGTCGAGTCGCTCGGCCTCGGAGTGCTCTTCGCGCTGTGCGCCGCGGCGGGTCTCGCGCCGCTCGCACCCACCGCGCGCGGACTGGCGCTCGCGGCGCTCGGCGCCGCCGGCGCCGCG
>JAYRVK010000036.1:0-1503 GCA_041918555.1 Sandaracinaceae bacterium | reverse complement strand
GATGTCGATCGCGGCGAGGCGCGCGCTCACGATCGCGTCACCCGCCATCGAGCCCGAGCGGTCGAGCACGATCGTCACGTCCTTGTCGGCGATGCGGTCCTCGAGGCCCTCGGGCGCGGCCATGGTCAGGAGGAAGTACCCGTCCTGCCCCGGGTCGCGGTGCACGAACGCCGTCGGCTGCCACGCCTCGTCGGCGACGTCCCAGCGCAGCACGAGCTCGCCGTTCGCGCCCTCGCGCGCGGCGCGCGTCCGGATCCGCACGCCGCCCGCCACGCGCTCGACGTCGAGGTCGTGCGTGGTGGAGCGGATGTTCCGCGCGCGCAGGTCGCGGAGCATGATCTCGCCGACCGCGCGCGACGACGCGGGCACGCGGTAGGTCACCTGCTCGCCGCGCCGCGAGAGCCACTCCGCGAACGTCGTCTCGACCCGCTTGTCCTCGCCCGGCTCGATCGGGAACACGCGGAACGTGAACTCTCCGTCCGCGGTCTGCTCGAGGATCGCGGGGTCGCGCCGCACCCGGGTCACCGAGTCGTACACCGCGCGCGCCGTCTGCCGCTCGAGCACCTCGCCGACGATCCGCTCCTCGCCGACGTAGTACGCGAACCCCTCGACGCGGGCGTCGAGTGAAGGACGCAAGACGTATTGCCCCTCGAGGCGCGCGTCCGAGCGGTTGTGGAACACCTGCACGAGCTCCGAGGTCGCGTGCTGCCCCTCGATGGTCGCGCGCACCCGCTCCTCGACGAGGGGGAGCGGCCCGAGCCGCTCGTCCGGGCGCTCCGGGTTGCGCACCGTGAGCTCCGCTCGCAGCCGCAGCGCCGCCGTCAGGGTCTGGGCGTGGGCGATCCCCCCGCCGAAGAGAAGCACGCACGCCGCCGCGGCGACTCCGGTCCATCGCATCGAGCACCCCCGTGGTGTGAAGCCGATGTCGAAGGTGCAGCCCCGCGGATTGATGAGCGAATTACAAAACGTCACAATCCCGCGCGGTGGCCGAAGCGAGCGAGATCGCGGAGGGTTTCGTCGGTCGAGCGAAGGAGCTCGACCGGCTCGGCGCGCTCCTCTCCGCAGGGGGCCGCGCGGTCCTCGTCACGGGCGCGGCGGGGGTCGGCAAGAGCCGCCTCGTCGCGCGGGGGCTCCGGGCCTTCGAGGGGCCCGTGGCGCGGGCCGATCTCGGGGCCGCGCGCGACCTCGAGGACGCGCTCCGCCGGATCGGCCGCGCGCTCTCGATCGAGCTCGGGCACGACGACCCCGCGCGCGCGGTCGCGCGGATCGGCCAGGTCCTCGCGTCGCGGGCCCCGGCGCTCCTCTGGCTCGACGACGCCGACGCGGTGATCGGGGCGTGCGGCGCCGCGATCGAGGCGTGGGCCCGGGGCGAGGCGCGGGTGGTGGTCACCTCGCGCCGCGCGCGGCTCGACGCTCCGCACGAGGCGATCGCGCTCGGTCCGCTCGCCCGCGAGGAGGCGGTCGCGCTCCTCGTCGAGCGCGCGCGGCGCGTGCGCCGCGACT
>JAYRVK010000035.1:0-20111 GCA_041918555.1 Sandaracinaceae bacterium | reverse complement strand
CTCGCCGCGATCGGCGAGGCCCTCGGGCTGCGCGCGCTCGCGCCCGCGGCGGTCGCGCGCTGCCGGGACAAGCTCGCGATGTTCGAGGCCGCGCGCGACGCCGGGCTGCGCGTCCCTCACACGGTGCGCGTCGAGGAGCTCGCCGGCGCGGAGCACGCGGCGGCGGAGGTCGGGGGGTTCCCCCTCGTGATCAAGCCGCGCAGCGCGGCGGGCGGGCGGGGCGTGAGCGTGGTGCGCGCGCCGGCCGAGCTCGCCGCCGCGTACGCGCGCGCCTGCCGGTACGACGGTACGCGCGGACGCGAGTGCCTGGTGCAGGCGTTCGTGGGCGGCCACGCGCTCGGCGTCGAGGCGTTCTTCTGGGACGGCGAGCTCGCGGCGGCGTTCGTCATGGACGACCAGTTCGAGCCGGGGTTCGTCTCGCCGATCGGGCACTCGCTCCCGAGCGCGCTCGGCGACGCGGCGCGCGAGGGCGTGCGCGAGGACGTGCGGCGCTTCGCCCGAGCGCTCGGGCTCGGCGACGGGCCGGCGAACTTCGATCTGCGGCGCGACGAGGACGGCTGCACGCTGCTCGAGGTCAACGCGCGCCTCGGCGGCAACTCGATCACGGACCTCGTGCGCGCGACGCACGGCGTCGACCTCAGCGGCGCCACAGTGCGCGCGTGCCTCGGGCAGGACCCGCGCATCGAGCTGTCGCCGACGCGCACCTCGCCGACCGCCACGCGCCTCTTGCTCGTGCGCGGCGAGGGCGTCGCCCGCGTGGACGATCCCTTCCGGGACGTCGATCGCGAGGGCCTGCTCGCGCTCGAGCTCACGGTCGGCGACGGCAGCGCGTTCTCGATGCGGGTGGACGAGCACGCGATCGTCGGCCGGTGCATCGTCGCCGCGCCCACCGCCGAGGAGGCCGCGCGGCGCGCCGCGCGGATCGCCGCGGCGGTCCGCGTGGGAGCGCGCGGGTGAGCGACGAGGACGCGTTCTGGGAGCGGCGCGCGGCCACGCTCGGGCACGACGACGAGGTGCTCCACGGGACCGTGACCACCGAGGCGGCGGTCGTGCGCCTGCGGGATCGGCTCGAGAAGGCCCACCTCGCGCGCGTGGTCCCGCTCGCGAAGGACGCGCGGGTGCTCGACCTCGGAGGGGGCGCGGGGCGGCTCGCGCTCTGGCTCGCGCCGCGCGTCCGGGAGGTGACCCTGGTCGAGCCGAGCGCAGCGCAGCTCGCGGTCGCGGTGCGCCTCGCGCGGGCGCGCGGGCTCGACAACGTACGTTGCGTTCGTTCGACGATCGAGGGCTTCGCGCTCGACGAGGGAGCGTGGGACCTCATCGTGATCGGGGGCGTCCTGACGCACCTCGACGACGCCGCGGTCCAGGCGCTGGTCGCGCCGCTCGGGCGCGCGCTCGCGCCGGGCGGGAGGCTCGTGCTCAAGGAGCCGGTGTCGACCGATGGGGCCCTGCGCGAGGACCGGCGCGAGGGCTACGTCGCGCGCTTCCGCCCGCGCGAGGCTTACGCGGCGATCTTCGGCGCGACGCTGCCGCTCCTCTACCAGCGTGCGACGCTCGCGCATCCCATCCCGTTCTTCCTCGGCGGCACCAACGAGGCGGCCGCGCGCACGGAGGGACGCCTCGGTCCGCTGATCGACCGTGTGGCGCCGCTCTGGGAGCGGCTCGATCCGGCGCTCCAGCGCGTCGAGCTCGCGCTGCGCGCCTCGCCGCTCCGCCGCGTGCTCGCCGACGTCCCGGTGCTCCAGGACCTCTACGTGTTCGCCGCGCCCCCCCGCGAGGGCGCGGGCGAGGCGCCGGCGCTCTCCGTCGTGGTGATCGCCTACGACGAGGAGGAGTGCGTGGAGGCGGTGGTCGGCGAGCTGGCGCAGGCGCTCACCGGCCAGTGCGCCTTCGAGCTCGTGCTGGTCGACGACGGCTCGAAGGACGCAACGCGCGCGCTCATGGAGCACATCGCGGCGCGCGACGCGCGCGTGCGGGTGGTCCCGCTCTGGCCGAACCGCGGGATCGGGGGGGCGCTCCGCGCGGGGTTCGACGCGGCGCGCGGCGCGCACGTCACGTGGGTCCCGGCCGACGGCCAGATCGGGCCCGACACGGTGCGAGCGCTCTTCGCGCGGCGGCACGAGGCGCCGATGCTCACGACCGTCTACGCATCGCGCGACGACGCGCTCTACCGGCACGTGATCTCGAAGACGCTCAACGCGTTCATCCGCGTGCGGAGCGGCGAGGTCGCGAAGAGCGGGGGCAATTACATTTTCGATCGGACGATGTGGGAGCGCCACGCGCCGCGCGGCGACGACTCGATGATGATCTCGACCGTTTTCCGCAAGAACCTCCGCGACGCGGGGGTGCCGATCCTGGAGGTCCCGATCCACGCGCGAGCCCGCGTGGCCGGGCGCAGCAAGGTCCTCAACGCGCGGACGATCTGGCGCACGCTCGCGAGCGCGGCGAAGATCGGGCGGTGATCGAGGCGCTCCGCGAGGGCGAGCGCGAGCCGCCCGGGCGCGCGCCGGAGGAGGGCGCGGGCGGCGCGGGGCTCGCGCCCGACGAGGCCATCGTGTGCGCGGCGTGCGGCCACGCGATCACCTCCGCGCACGAGCGGATCGAGGTGCACGGCGCGCACGAGCACCGGCGCGTGAACGAGCACGGCTTCGACTTCCACCTCGGCTGCTTCGCGCGCGCGCCCGGCTGCTTCGAGGAGGGCGCGCCGACCCTGCGCTGGACGTGGTTCCCGGGCTCCGCGTGGCAGGTGGCGGGCTGCCGCGGGTGCGGCGCCCACCTCGGCTGGCGCTTCTCGGGTGAGGCCCGCTTCCACGGGCTGATCCTGGCGCGGCTCCGGAGCACGGGATGAGGCGCGGCGCCTGCCGCGCTCCGCGCCGCGCGCGCCGCCGAGCCGGCTCAGCTCCCGGCCGGGCCGACCACGAAGGGCCCGACGTCGAGCGGGCCTTCGCCCGTGTCGAGCGCGCGCTCGAGGGCCTGGAGCTGCGCGGCCTCGGGCTGGATCGCGAGCCCGCGCCGCGCGGCCCGGCGCGCCTCCTCGCGGGCACCGACCCCCGCGAAGTAGAGCGCGTCCACGTAGTGCAGCCAGAGGAGCTGGTTCTGGGTCTCGCGCAGGCGCGTGGCCTCGTCCCCGAGGCTCGCGTAGAGCCGGTCGACGACCTCGGTGTGCGGGCCCACGGCCTGCTCGACGTCCGTGTCGGTCGCGCCCGCGTCGAGCACCTCGTAGTAGAGCCCCGCGGGCCCGATCGTCTCGTAGAGCTCGGGCGGCACCCGCACGTCCATCTCGATCAGCAAGGGTCGTCGGGTCGCTAGACTCTGCAAGTCGGGTTGACGCAGCTCGCCCTCGAGGAGGTAGCCGCGCAGGAGCTCGGTGACGTCGGGATCCCGGGCCACGAGCGCGTCCACCACCCCCGGATAGCCGAGGAAGGGCATCGGCACGATCGTCACGTCGGGCCGGCTGCGCTCGGTCGCCGCGACCGACCAGTGTCGGAACACGGTCTGCGGGTCGTGCGCGACGACCACCGCGTTCTCTGGCAGCCGCCGCACGCGCTCCTCGTCGAACGCGTCGGTGGCGCGGAAGTCCGCCAGCGAGGCCGACTCCGCGGTCGCGTACATCTGCGCGAGCCCGAGGAGCCCGACCGCGATCGCCACCGCGGTCGCGATCACGCGCGGGCTCCCGTCCGGCCGGTGGCCGATGCGCACGAGCAAGAGCGCCACGAGCGCGGTCAGCACGGCGGCGATCGCCGCGAGCCCCGGCATCAGGTAGCCCAGGATGTCCGGGTTGCTGCGCACCGAGCCGAGCCACGCGCGCGCGGCGAGGCTCACCACGAGCACGAGGCCCCACGTCGCGCCGAGCCGGCGCGCGCCCGGCGTGCGGAAGAGCGCGTAGAGCGCGACGACGAGCAGCCCGAGCACCGCGAACGAGCGCAGCGCCAGGCCGACCTCGTCCCCCTCGGCGCCGAACGGCCCGCCGAGGTTCCGTCCGAGGATCGCGAGCAGGTCCGCGAACCGCTCGCCCAGCGGCTGCGGCGCCTCGGTCCCCATGTCGTGCGCGTAGACGCGGGCGCTGACGACCCACAGGAACCGGCTGGCGGTCTCGGGATCGCCGAGGTTCGCGGGCGGACCGGCGGCGGCGCGGACCGGCAGGTACACGTAGCTCAGGAGCCCCACCGCGACCGCGAGCCCGCTCAGCCAGAGCGGGCGCGGGCCCTTCGCGCGATAGACGCGCGCGAGCGTCGGTGCGAGCGCGGGGAACGCGAGGAACGCGACGAGGTGGTGGTTCGCGAGGCCCAGTCCGAGCGCGAGGCACGCGACGTACAGCGGCCGCACGTCGTGGGTCGGCCACGCGGCCTCGAGGGCCACGATGCGCTCGACGGCGATCATCACGAGCAGCGCCTGGAGCGCGTAGACCTCGGGCCGCACCGCCTGGAACCACCACGCGTACGAGCACACGACCCACCACGTCCCGCCCAGCGAGAGCGGCACCGCGACCCGGTCGCGCGTCACGCCGAGCGCGCGCACCGTGGTGTCGATCGCGGAGTAGAGGAACCCCGCGGCGGCCGCCGCGCACGCGGCCTGACCGATCGCCACGCGCAGCGAGAGCGGACCGAACGGCAGGAGCGAGAAGAGCTTGGCGACGAGCCCCGCGAGGGGGTGCCCCGGGGGGTGTGCGATGTCGAGCAAGACGCCTTGCGCGGTGAGCTCGCCTCCGTCGAGCCAGAAGTCGTGGCCCGACGCGGTCGCGAGGAACGCGGCGAACGGCACCCCCGACGCGAGCGCGAGCGCGACGACGCGCACGTTCGGATCGCGCTTGCCTCGGGGGAGCAGGGCCACGGCGCGGGATCATAGCCGCGCGTCGGCCGGGCCGCGCATTGTGGGGGTGGCCCCGCGGCGCGGCTGGCCGTAGCTTGGCTCGCGTGCGCCCCGCGCTCGCGTTGCTCCTCTCGCTCGCCGCGTGCGACGCCCCGGTCGCGCCCGACGACGGAGGGCCCACGCCCGAGGACGCGGGCGGGCTCGACGCGGGGGTCGATGCCTCGCGCCCCGACGCCGCGCTCCCCGACGCCGGACCGCTCGACGCGGGGGCCTACGACGGCGGTCCGTTCGAGGTGCCGGGCTCCATCTTCTTCGTCGGCAACAGCTTCACCTTCGGCGGCCCCGTGCCTGCGCTCGTCGAGGACCTCGCGAGCTACGCGGGGTGGCCCGAGCCGCACGTCGAGTACCGCGCGATCCCCGGCCAGTCCCTGGGCTGGCACCGCGCGGACACCACGGACCCGGAGGGCGCGCCGCAGCGCGTCGCCGAGGGCTGGGACGTGGTGGTGCTCCAGGAGCAGAGCACGCGGCCGACCGATCAGATCGGAGACCCCGACGCGTTCAAGGACGACGCGACGTGGTTCTACGACCTCGCCAAGACCGCGAACCCCCTCGCGCAGGTGGTCCTCTACGAGACGTGGGCGCGGCGCTTCGATCACGCGTATTACCCCGACGACTTCTCCGACCCGGCGATGATGCAAGCGGAGCTGCGGTTCCACTACTACGACGCCGCCGAGCGCTACATCCCGGCCTTCGCGACCGCGGCGGTCCCCACCGACGTGCGCGTCGCGCCCTGCGGCGACGCGTGGGAGTGGCAGCTCGCGATGGGCGAGCCGCCGCGCCTGCACGCCGACGACAGCTGGCACGCGAGCGCCGCGGGCCAGTACCTCAACGCCCTCGTGCTCTACGGGACCATCTACCGGAGCCGGGCGGACGGCCTCGTGCCCCTGCGCGGCCTCGACGAGGCGACCGCGCTCCGGCTCCAGGCGAGCGCCGACCGCGTGCTCGGCGCGCGCGAGCGCGGGCCGATCTTCGGGCGACCCGGCCCCTTCGCGGAGGGCGCGGAGGTGCGGGTGGACCTCGGACCCGCGTTCGTCGACGGCTGGCCCGCGCTGACCGCGGTGCGCGGGACGGTCGGACCGCTCGCCACGGTCGGCGGCGCCGCCAGCACCGCGCTCGCGACGGCGTGGGCGTTCGACGGAACGCAGGAGGGCGGCCGGCCGGACAACGCGCTGGGCCTCCCGCCCGAGGTGAGCCGCGACACGCTCTGGGTCGGCTCCTTCGACGGGCACGACGCCGCGCTCGCGCGCGAGGCGCGCGTGGTGATCCGCGGCCTGCCGACCGGGAGCTACCGCGTGGAGCTCTTCGCCTCGCGCGACGGCGACGACGGCGGCCGCGGGCGGCTCACGCGGTACGCGATCGGCGGCGCGCGCGCGGACCTCGACGCCGCGGACAACGCCGATCGCACCGCGGTCTTCGACGCCGTCGCCCCCGACGCGCGCGGCGAGCTCGTGATCCGCGTCACCGTCTCCCCCGACGGCGCGGCGCGCTTCGGCTACCTCGGCGCCATCCGCGTCACGCGCGTCCCGTGAAGGATCACTCCGCGGCCTGCGCGGTGTCCGCGGGGACGCGCTCGGCCGGGACCGCCGAGATGCTGAACAGCACCCGCGCGCCGCCGCCCTCGACGCCCTCGATCCAGGCGTGCCCGCCGTGCGCCTTCGCGATGCGGCTGACCAGCGAGAGCCCGAGGCCGAGCGAGGCGCCGGCGCGGTGCTCGCCGCGGTAGAACGCGTCGAACACCCTCTGGCGCTCGGGCTCCGCGATCCCGGGGCCCGCGTCCTCGACCGCGAACACCACCTCGGACTCCTCGAAGCGGATGAGGAGCCGCGTGACGCCGCCGCCGTGCTGCGACGCGTTGTTGAGGAGGTTCGCGAGGGCCCGCGCGAGCAGCGTGGGGTCGGCCTCCATCAGCGCGCGTTCGCCCTCGACCTCGAGGTTGCACACGTCGAGATCGAAGCGGGCGGGCGCCGCCTCCGCCAGCTCGATCGGATCGAAGGCCTTGGTGTGGAGCATCCCGAAGTCGAGCCGCGAGGTCGCGAGGAGCTGGCCGACGAGCGCGTCGATCTCGAGCACCTCCTTCTCGATCTCGTCGATGGTCTTCTTCGAGGGCTTCTCGCGCCCCATCTCGACGAGGAGGCGCAGGTGCCCGAGCGGCGTGCGCAGCTCGTGCGACACCGCCGCGAGGAGCTCGCGCTGATCGGCGAGCTGCTTCTCGATGCGCCCGACCATCTCGTTGATCGTGCTCCCGAGCATCCCGAGCTCGCCGTCGTGGTGCGGGTCGAGCTCGACGCGCGCGGTGAGGTCGCCGTCGCCGATCCGACGGGCGACCTCCTCGAGGTGACGGAGCGGGCGCATGAGGCGCGCGGCCATGATCCCCGAGGCGGCCCAGAGGATCCCGATCACGAGCAGGAGCACCACGGCGAAGCGCCACCCGCCCCAGCGGTACGGCTCGCCGCACGCGACCATGCGGCCGAGCGGCTGTCCGTCGCGCGCGCGGATCGGGAGCTCCACCCACGGCTCCGCGCACGCGGGCCCGTGCTGCGCGAGGACCCCGCCCGTGACGTCGTAGAGCGTCACGTCGAGCGACAAGTCGTCGTGCATGTCGCGGAACAGCCGGTCGCGCGCCTCCGCGTCGTCCCACACCGCGGCGATCCGCGCGGAGGCGAACCGTTCGAAGCCCTCGGCGTCGCGCTGCAGCCGCTCCGTGGGCGACAGCATGCGGAACGTCGCGATCACCACGAGCGCGGTGAAGAGGATCGACGCGCCGAACCACAGGAAGATGCGGCGCTGCAGCTTCTTCTTGTGCTGCCAGCGGCGGTGCACCCGATTCCGGTGCACGTGCATGCATTGCCGGTGCTTCACGCGGTGTCCTTCACGAAGACGTAGCCTACGCCCCGCACGGTGCGGATGCGGCTCGGCGAGCGCGGGTCGTCCCCGATCTTCTTCCGGAGATGGGAGATGTGCACGTCCACGGTGCGCTCGCTGACCACGACGTCGTCGCGGCCCGCCTCGCTGAGGAGCGCCTCGCGCGGCACGACCCGCCCCGCCCGGCGCATGAGCGCGACGAGGATGTCGAGCTCGAGGCCGGTGAGCTCGATCGGCTCGCCCGCGACGCGCGCCGAGCGCGCGCCGACGTCGACCTCGACCCCCGCCACCGCCAGCCGCTCGCTCGTGACCTCGGGCTGCGTGCGCCGGATCACCGCGCGGATGCGCGCGAGGAGCTCGCGCGGGCTGAACGGCTTGGGCACGTAGTCGTCGGCGCCCATCTCGAGCCCGACGACCTTGTCCGCCTCGTCGCCGCGCGCGGTGAGCATGAGCACGGGGACCGCGCTCTTGGCGCGGATGCGCCGCAGCACCTCGAGCCCGTCCATGCCCGGCATCATCACGTCCAACAACACGAGGTCGTAAGTCCCGCGCGCCAGCGCGTCGAGCCCCGATTGTCCATCGCGCGCCGCGTCGAGCGCCACGTCCTGGTCGCCGAGGTAGCTGACGAGGAGGTCCCCCAACCGGGCGTCGTCGTCGATGAGGAGCGCGCGCAAGGCCATCTCGCTCGGGAGCTTAGTGGACGGAGCCTGCGCGCGCCGAGTCCCCGGGGGCTCGGCGCGCGACGCGGGCTACCAGCGGTGCCGGTGGCGGCGGTGGTGATCGGGGGGGGGCTCGTCCCAGTCGGGGTGGTCGCTCGGAGGGCGCTCGGCGCGGCGCGCGGCGCCGACGCAGACCTCGGCGACGTGGGCCTCCCACGCGGCGCGGCGTTGCTCCGCGCGGTGGTGCCAGTGGTGGGACATGGACGCGAACCCGGTGCTGAACCCGAGGATCGTGCCGACTCCGAGCAGGACGATGAGCAGCTTGCGCTTCATGGCGTGTGTCTCCCTGTTCCCTCGCGATGCCTTCAGACCCAGCCCCGGTACGGGCCGCCCCAGTCACCGCGGCGCGCCTCGCCCTCGAGGAACGCGGCGAGCCGGTTGCGCTGCTCGGGATCGAGCGTCTGGTGGACCTTGCCGAGCGCGTCCGCGAAGGCCTTCTGCAGCTCGCGCAGGCGCTCGTCGTGGCGGGCGAAGAGCTCGCCCAGGATGGTCTCGTCGAGGCTCTCCGTGCGGAGCAGCTTCGCGAGGTCGGCCCGCGAGGCGTCGCCCTCGCGGCGCAGGTCGCGCGCCTTGTCGAAGAGCTGGTCGACCGCCGCGCGGATCTCCTTCTCCTGACCGGGCGTCGTCTCGAGGCGATCGAAGACGGACCCGAGGAAGCGGCCTGGGCCGCCGTGGCCGCGCCAGCCGCCGTGTCGGTGCCCGCCGTGGCCGCGCCAGCCGCGCCCGCCGCAGGCCCCGTGCCTCCCGCCGCGGAGGACCGCGATCAAGAGCGCGAGACAGAGGAACCCGATCAAGAACCCCAACATGCTGTGACCTCCTGTTTGGTGGAGAACAGCCTGGGATCGCCTTGTGAAGGAGACCCGGGGCCCGGGGTGAAGAAGTGTGAAGGCCGGCGATTGCCCCCGAGCGCCGCGCGCCGTAGACCCGGACGGTGACGACGGGCGATCCCGAGCGCCGGCGGCGCCTGCTCGAGGACCCCATCGGCAAGTCGCTGCTCGGCCTGGCGGTGCCGATGATGATCGGCATCGCGGCGAGCCTCGCGTTCAACCTCGTGGACACCTTCTGGGTCGGCCGGCTCGGCCCCCACGCCCTCGCCGCGATGGGCTTCACGTTCCCGGTCGCGATGGTGATCACCAACCTCACGATCGGCCTCTCGATCGGCGCCACCGCGGTGATCGCGCGCGCGATCGGCGAGGGCCGGGAGGCCCAGGTGAGAGCGCTGACGACGGACGCGCTGATCCTCGTGGTCCTCGTCGTGGGGGCGGTCTCGATGGCGGGGCTCGCCACGATCGACCCGCTCTTCACGTTGCTCGGCGCGGACGCGCGCACGCTCCCCCTCATCCGCGAGTACATGGTCCCCTGGTACGCGGGGGTCGGGCTCTTCGTCGTGCCGCTGCTGGGCAACGGCGCGATCCGCGCCACCGGCGACACGAAGTGGCCCGCGGTCGTCATGGTGATCGCCGGGCTCGTGAACGCGGTCGTCGATCCGATCCTGATCTTCGGCCTGGGCCCGGTGCCCGCGATGGGGCTCGCCGGGGCGGCGTACGCGACGGTCGCGGCGTGGGGGATCGCGCTCGCGGGGATGATGTACCTGCTCCACGCGCGCGAGCGGATGCTCACCTTCGCGCGTCCGACGCTGGCGCGCTGCGTCGCGTCGTGGCGGGCGATGCTCCACGTGGGGATCCCCGCGGCGGGGACGAACCTCCTCACCCCGCTCGCCGCCGGGGCGATCACGCGCATCGTCGCGAGCCACGGTCCGCACGCCGTCGCGGCGTACGGCGTCGGCACGCGCATCGAGGGGCTCGCGCTCATCGGCGTGTACGCACTCACCGCGTCGATCACGCCGTTCGTCGGGCAGAACCTCGGCGCGGGTCAGAGCGCGCGCGTCGAAGGCGCGCTCGCCTGGGTGAGCCGCGCGGCGCTCGTCTGGGGGGGCGGGTGCGCCGCGGTGCTGTTCCTCCTCGCGGGACCGATCGCGCGCGTCTTCAACGACGACGCCGAGGTGATCGCGTTGACCGAGGCGTACCTGCGGATCGTGCCGGTGAGCTTCGCGCCCTACGGGCTCGCGATCCTGGTCGCCTCGTTCTTCAACGCGATGGACATGCCGCTCAAGGCCACCGGCCTCGCCGCGATGCGGCTCGTCGCGCTCGCGATCCCGCTCGCGTGGATCGGCTCGGCGCTGTTCGACCTCACCGGGGTCTTCCTCGGGATCGTCGCCGCGAACGCGATCATGGGCGTCACCGCGAGCCTCTACGCGCGGCGCGAGCTCCGCGCGGTCCGCGCGAGCGTCGCGCGTGCGGCCGGTTAGCCCCCCGCGACCGCGGCGAGGACGAGCGCGGCGCCCGCTCCGAAGAGCCCCCACGAGAGCCACGCGTCGGCCACCGGCGCGGTCGTCGCGCGCTCGATCCACACCACGTGCTTGCGCCTGCGCCGCATCGGTCCCTCCACGGTGAGAGAGCCTGGGCCTGCGCGCGCGCGCCCGCCGGTTAAGCGGGGTAAAGCTCAGCGCGGCGCGCGCCCGCCGACGCACGGCGGGCCGGGCCGCTCGCCGTCGGGCCCGAGCTCGGCGCCGGGGTCCGCGAGGATCTCCCCGAAGCGCGTGAGCACGCGCCCCGCCGCGACGCCGTCGAAGAGCCGGTGGTCGAAGATGTACGAGACGGGCAGCGTCGGTCGGATCGCCGGCACGCCCGCCACGGCGCGGACCTCTTCTTGGATCGGGAACACGCCGAGCACCGAGCCGACGGAGAAGAACCGGTTGGGCAGCGTGATGCTGCCGCCGCGGACGAGCGCGCCCGCCGGAGCGCCGATCGCGGCGCCGACGTTCGAGACGAGGACCGTCAACGGATATTGCGCATGTACGCTCCGCGAGATCGCGGGCACCTTGCACGCGAGGTCGACCGCGCGGAGCGCGCCCGCGAGCGCGAGGCTCGGGGTCTTGTCGATCGCCTGGTAGGCGATCCGACGCAGGCGCCGGAACGACGTCTGGTTGCGCTCGCGCTCGACGCTCGCGCGGGTCCGCCCGCCGAGCTCGCGCAGGCTCAGCGTCTCGGCCTCGCGCACGAGGAGGAACCCGAGCTCGCTCCCGGTCGGCTCGTCGGGCAGGTGCATGGGCATCGCGGCGCCGACGTGCGGGTAGCGCAGCACCGTGCGGCCCGAGACCGCCGCGTTCGCATACGGGAACGCCGCGTAGCTCCGCGCGATCGCCGCGGTGACGAGGTGCTGCATCGTGACGCGCGGCCCGGGCGCGCGGTTCAGGCGCTCGAGGAACGCGACCGAGGCGCCCACGTCGATGCTGACGTGCACGGTCACGTACGGGCTGAACGGCGGGTGCCGCCAGTACCAGAGCATGAACTTGCGCGTGATCGAGAGGGGGGCGCGCTCCATCGGGGGCGCAGTATCGCCCCGTGGCTAGCGCGACGCGAGCGAGCTGGTAGGGTCACGGCTTCGCCCCGAGGTCGTCCGATGTCCATGCGCGCCACACTCCTGCTCTCGCTCTCGCTCTCTGGCTGCACGACCGGAGGAGGCGCCGGCGACGCGGGCCCGAGCGGGGTCTGCGCCGACTTCGACCTCGACCTCATCTGCGATCGCGACGAGGGCATCTCCGACGACGACCGCGACGGCGTCCCGAACTCGGCCGACCCCGACTCCGACGGCGACGGCGTCTCCGATCGCGACGAAGCGGGCGACGCGGACCCGGCGACGCCCCCGCGCGACAGCGACGGGGACGGACGGCCGGACTACCTCGACCCCGCGTGGCCGCCGCCGATCCCGGACGCGGGCCTCGACGCGAACCTCCCCGACGCGGGCCACGACGCGGGCGTCGACGGCGGGCGCATCATCCCCGCGTTCTGCCCGCCCGAGGACATGGTCCCGGAGGGCTGCGTCGCCGACACGAACGAGGGGAGCGCGAGCCTCTGCGACGGGGACGACGACGACTGCGACGGCCACATCGACGAGGGCTGCCCGTGCGAGCCCGGTCAGGTCCAGCGGTGCTTCGACGGGCCGCCCGGCCGCCGCGGCGTGGGCGCGTGCACCGACGGCACGCAGACGTGCAGCGAGTTCGGCTGGGGCGAGTGCATCAACGGGATCAGCCCGCGCATCGAGGCGTGCGACGATCTCGACAACGACTGCAACGGCTGCACGGACGAGGTCGAGGGCTGCGTCCCCGCCGGCTCGTGCCCCGGGCCCGACGACCCGCGCGTCGGCCCCGCCACGCCCTTCAGCAGCTACCTCCTCGACGGCACGCTCTTCTACGCGGGCTCGGACGCCATCGGCTGGCAGTGGCAGGTCGAGGGCACGCCCTGCGACCGCATGTTCCAGGCGATCCCGGGCTCGACCGCGACGAGCGAGAACGGGCAGCTCAGCTATCGGTTGACCGGCTCGACGTCCCCGATGGCGCGGCTCGAGACCACGCTCAGCGGTGACTACCGCGTCACGCTCACCGTCCGCCGCCGCGACATGGAGGACTTCGTCTGCACGTGGGTGGTCCACGTCGGCGGCCCGGGCCTGCGCGTGGAGCTGTGCTGGGATCAGACCGGCCCGACCGCGGGCCTCTTCGACGCGGTCGACCTCGACCTGCACCTCGGCAAGCTCGGCACGACCACCGCGTGGTTCGGCGACGAGGACTGTCACTTCGCGAATTGCGACGACGGCACCACCACGGGCCGGCCCGCGTGGAGCTACCCGGACACGCCTCCGGGGACGTGCGTCCTCCCGCCCGGCTCGACGGGCGAGTGCTGGAACCCGCGGCTCGACATCGACAACATCGACGAGTTCGCGTCCTACGTGCCCGAGAACATCAACGTCGACGCGCCGCTCGAGGGCGACACCTTCCGCGTGCTCGTCAACTACTTCTCCGGCGGCTTCCTCGAGCCGGTGGCCACCCGCCCGCTCGTCAACATCTATTGCGGGGGAGAGATCGTCGCCACCTTCGGCGCGGCCCCGGACACCGTGCCCGGCTTCGTGTCGGAGGAGATCGGCGACGAGGGCCTGATGTGGCGGGTGGCCGACGTCGTCACCCGCGTCGACGCGACGAGCGGCCTCACCACGGGCTGCGACGTGACCGCGCTGCACCCGCCGATGATGTCGACGGGCTTCTGGCTCACGACCGCCGACACCTCGTACTGAGGCTACGCGGCCTCTTCCTCTTCGGCCTCGGCGTCCTCCTCGCGCAGGCGCACGGGGCCGAAATTCTCGGGGAACTTGCCCACCTTGTCCGCGTAGAAGGCGCGGATCCGGTCCATGTCCGCGCGCATGTCGCCGGTCGGCTCGACCACGAGGCCGAAGCCGCCGCGCCGGCGCGCGTAGTCGAGGTAGCCACACACGATGGGCACGTGGGCCGCGCGGGCGATGTGATAGAAGCCGCTCTTCCAGTGCTCGACCCGCTTGCGCGTGCCCTCGGCGGCCACGGTGAGCACGAGATCCGGGTACTCCTCGAAGAGCTTCGCGAGGGTCTGCACGCGGCTCTGCCGCTCGTGGCGCACGATCGGGATCCCGCCGAGCGCGGTCATGAGCCAGCCGCCCGGCGGCTCGAACAGGGTGTGCTTGCCGACCCAGCGGATCGGCACGTCGTACACGAACGAGAGCGCCATCATCACCGGGAGGTCCCAGTTCGACGTGTGCGGTGCAGCGATCAAGACGAATTGCGGGGGCGCGGGGCGCTCGCCCTCTTCACGCCAGCCGGTGACCGCGAGGTAGGTCCTGCCCACCCACTTCTTCAGGACCTTCTTCATGTCTCCTCATCGCAGAACGAGGACCGCGCGTAAAGGGGCGGATTGACCGCGCGCGCTTGACCGCGAGCGCGAACGCACCCAATCCGTCCGTGCGATGGCCGACGACCTCCGCGAGCTCGCCAAGGGGTTCCGCAAGCGCACGTGGGTGACCGCGAAGCTCGCCACCAAGGTCGGGCTCTCCGCCGCCAAGCGCCAGCTCCGCGGGCGCGACGCGGACGCGCCGACGCTGAAGGAGATCGCCGCGTCGACCGCCGCCGCGCGCGAGCTCGCGGCGCAGCTCGGGCAGCTCAAGGGGCTCGTGATGAAGGTCGGGCAGATGGCGAGCTACCTGCCCGGCGCGCTCCCCGAAGAGGCGCAGGCCGTCCTCGCGTCGCTCCAGGCCAAGAGCACGGCGATGGAGGCGAGCGTCGTCGCGAAGGTCGTCGAGGACGAGCTCGGCGGGCCGCCCGACGCGCTCTTCGAGGACTTCGAGCCGACGCCCTTCGCCGCCGCCTCGATCGGCCAGGTGCACCGCGCGCGCTTCGAGGGGCGCCCCGTCGCGGTCAAGGTCCAGTACCCGGGGATCGAGGAGGTGCTCGCGAGCGACCTCTCGACGGTCGGGCTCATCGCGAAGATGTCGACGCTCGGTCTCCCGATGGACGGGGCCGCGCTCGTGCGCGAGCTCGAGGCGCGGATCCTCGAGGAGTGCGACTACGTCCGCGAGGCCCACCAGCAGGAGGCGCTGGGCGCGATCCTCGGCCGCGATCCGAGCGCCTCCGTCCCGCGGGTCGTGCGCGCGCGCTCCTCGCGGCGCGTGCTCACGACGGAGCTCGTCGACGCGATGCCCTTCGACGCATTCCGGCGCGAGGCGACGCAGGCGGCGAAGAACCGCGCGGCCGAGGTGATCTTCCGCGCGTGCTTCGGGGGCCTCTTCCAGCACGGCGTCTACAACGGCGACCCGCACCCCGGGAACTACCTCTTCCGCGAGGACGGGCGCGTGGTCTTCCTCGACTTCGGCTGCGTGCGGCGCTTCGAGGAGCCGTTCATCGAGACCTGGAAGGCGCTCGCGCGCACCATCCTCGACGGCGACCGCGCGCGCTACCCCGCACGCTTCGAAGCGACCGGCCTCGTCGGCGTCTCGCGCGGCTTCGACTGGGACCAGCAGTGGGACGTGATGCAGTACCTCTACACGCCGTTCGTGCAGCGCGACCCGTTCTTCACGTACACCGACGAGTACGTGCGCCAGAGCTACGGGCTCATGATCTTCGACAACCCGAACCAGCGGAAGCTCGACTGCCCGCCGGAGTGGCTGCTCCTCAACCGGCTGCAGTGGGGCCTCAACGCCGTGCTCGCGAAGCTCGAGGCGACCGGCCCCTGGCCCGACGTCTTCGGCGCCGCCGCGCGGGGGCCGTTCCTCGGCGAGGCGCCGCCCTCCGCCGAGCGCGCGACCGCGCGATCCGAGCTCTGAGTTGCCGAGGGGGCTGCGCGCCCCCTCCCCCAACGCGCGCAGAGCGCGCGCCGGGGCCCCCACCCTCGTCCGAACGCGCTGGCGCGCGTTCGCTCCCCACGCTTCGCGTGGGGCCCCCTCGGCCGACGGCCGGCGCTGCGCGCCGGCCTGGCCTCGGAGCTCTAAGGACGACCGTCGCGCCAGCGCTCGAGGAACGCGACCACCCGCGTGGGATCGTGGCGGTCGCCCTGCTCGAGCGAGCCGGTCTCCTGCACGTGCGCGACCGCGCCCGCGTCGTCGAGCACGACGAGGCAGGGCAGCCCGTTGCCGAGCGGATCGCCGTAGCGCCGCGCGACGTCGCGGTTCGTGCTCGAGCCGCGCGGCCCCACGTCCACGTGGACGACGCGCCAGCCGTCGGCGAGGGCGGCGGCGACGCGGCGGTCGCTCGCGAAGGTCCACGCGAGGCGCCGGCACCACGAGCACCAGTTCGCGCCGAACATCAGCAGCACGCGCCGGCGATCCGCGCGCGAGGCGGTGACCGCCGCGTCGATCTGCGCCTGCGCGTCGGCGGCCTCGTCGTAGGGCCGGGCGAGCTCGGGCGGCGCCGTGGGCGAGGCGCTCGTCGGCTCGGCGCGCGCGTCGGCGCCGATCGTGAAGAGGACGAAGGACAGGGCGAGGAGCGAGGCGCGGCGCATCGTGAGCCTCACCGTAGCGCGTCAGCGCCGGAGCAGCCGGCGCAGGCTGTCGGCGGGGCGCGGCCCGCGATCCCCACCGGGCGGCGGGGTGGTGCTCAGCGTGTTCACGAAGAGGAGGCATTGCCCGGCGCGGTCGGTCGCGGCGGCGCGGAGCATCCCGCTGAACGCCTTCGCGGTGTAGGTCGGGTCGAGCGCGAGGCCCGCGTGCGTGCGCGCGAGCCGCGTCGCGCTCCGCCCGACCGCGGTCTCGACGCCGTAGCCCGGCCCGAGCTCCTCGCCGTCGATCGCCAGGTGGGCCTTCGCGGGCTTCGCGACGTCGGGGAAGCGTTCGTCGAGCCGCTTGAGGTGGGCGACCGTGCGCTGGACCAGCGAATTCAAGAGCGGCCGGTGCGCGACCGCCCGGGGCACCACGCGGACCGCCACGATCGTGGAGGTCACCCCTGCGGCCGCGAGCCCGATCGCGAGCCCGGCCGCGGTGCCGCCGGTGCCGAAGGGGACGAACAGCGCGTCGGGCTCGGGGAGCGCGCGCGCCTCGATCTGCCGGGCCAGCTCGAGCCCCGCCTCCACGTGGCCGATCACGCCCGCGATGCTCGAGCCGCCCGGGGGGATCACGAAGGGCCGGCGACCGCGCAGCCGGAGCCGCGCCGCGAGCGCGT
This sequence comes from Sandaracinaceae bacterium, assembly GCA_041918555.1. Classification (GTDB taxonomy): domain Bacteria; phylum Myxococcota_A; class Polyangia; order Polyangiales; family Sandaracinaceae; genus JACKEC01. The sequence goes on along the minus strand of JAYRVK010000035.1, from coordinate 3,155 downwards.
GCATCCGCGGGATCGCGAGCGCCGCCGAGCCGACCGGGTGGACCTCCGCGCCCGCGTGGAGCAGCGCGCGGAGCTGGTGCTCGGCGTGGACGCTGAAGGGCTGCGGGAACGACACCACGTGCACCCGCAGCTTCAGGTCGGCCGCGAAGATCGCCGCCGCGACCGCGTGGTGCGAGCCCGCCGCGCCCGTGGTGACGAGGGTGTCGGCCCCCGCGGCCAGCGCCTCGCCGAAGAGGACCTCGAGCTTGCGTACCTTGTTGCCGCCGTAGCGAGGCGAGGTGAGCCCGTCCTCCTTGATCCAGATGTCCGACCCCACCCTCGCCGAGAGGCTCGGCGCGTGGACGACCGGCGTCGGCAGCTCCGCGAGCTCGACATAGGGAATGTGCCGAAATCCCCGCCAACGGTCGCTCAGCAGCGTCACCTGCGGCACCATACTCCGGGGATCCGCGCTGGCACAGTCTGGCCGGGCACGCGGCTTGCTCGATGGGGGTTCGGTGGCGGTGGGAGGTGGCATGACGAGGGGCCCGACGGACGCGCGCGCGCTGCGGCACCCGCTGTTCTGGGCGGCCCTCGCGCTGCTCGTGATCAACGATCACTGGCTCAAGGGCGCCGACCTCCTGCCGGGCTGGCTCACCGGCAAGCTCAGCGACTTCGCGGGGCTGATCGTCGCGCCCATCGCGCTGAGCGTGCTGGTCCGGGCCCGGACGGATCGTCGCCGCGCGCTCGCCTTCGCCGCCGTGGGCGGCTGGTTCGCCGCGAGCGAGCTGTTCCCGCCGGTGGCCGCCGCGACGAGCGGGCTCGCCGCGCTCGCCGGCGTGGGCTGGCACTTCATCGCGGACCCGACCGACCTCGTCGCGCTCGCGGTCCTCCCGCTCGCGTGGCGCCTCGCGCGCCGCGAGGGCGCGGGCGCCCTCGGCGAGCGCCTCGCGCTGGGCCTCGGCGTCGCGGCGTGCATCGCGTCGCCGACGCCCGAGCCGAGCTGGACCACCGACGCGTTCCTCGTCAACGACACCGGCCGCGACCTCGAGCTCCGCGTGCGCTGGGTCGAGTCGAGCGTGGACTGCGAGGCGATCCGCGACCGGTTCGCCGACGCGCTGCCTCGGGACGTGTTCGGGCCGGGGACGACGTTCCTCGTCGCCGCCGACGCGACGCTGCCGCTCGACCGCGGGATCGCCGAGACGGGGGGAGGGAGTCCGTGGGACGGGGCCGCGCCGACCCCGCACGCGGGCGACTGCGACGCGGTGATGCTGAGCGCCGACGGCCTGCCCGAGACCCTGGTCCTGTGGAGCGGCCTCAGCATCCACGTCATCCCCGACGTCGTCGAGGACTCCGACGACCGGACGGCCGTGCAAGACGGCTTGCGATTGGCCGCCGACGGCGAGACCGGGCCCATCCTGATCGACGACGGGCCGGGCTATCGGCACGCGCCGCCGGTCGATCTCTACGACCCGGGCGCGTCGTGTCGGGAGTACGGGACGGTCACTGGCTTCGCGTGGTCCGAGCTGCCGCACTGGGAGGGCCGGACGGTTCGCCTCGTCGACGTGCGGCCGACCGTCGACGGGTGCGTGTACCTCTCCATCGAGGACCCAGGGGCCGCCGAGATGATCGACGCCTTCGTGTGCGTCCCGCCGGAGGACTTCCCGTTCCTCCCGAACTCCGAGGTCATCTTCACCGCGAACGAGCTCTTCATCCGGATCGTGCGCGAGCTCCCGCTCGAGGACGGCAGCACGTGGCGGACCGGCGAGCTGCGCGTGGTGAGGGGTGCGTCCCCGTTCGTCGAAGGCCCGTTCACCGTCGAGCTCGTCCAGGTGGACACGGCGTGCGGCGGCGTGCGGATGGACTGCGGGGGCTTCCGCGTCCCTGCGGCCATCGGTCTGCGGAGCGACGAGGGCATCCGCTACGTGCATCCGGGCGAGATCGTCGAGCGGGAGACGCCCAGCGGGAGGCGAGCGCGGCTGCGGGTCGGGCGCGCCGAGACGATGTGGGTCACGCACGACGCGTGCGGGGCGGGACGGGACGAGCTCGGCCCGCGAATCGAGGCGCTGATAGTCTACGGGGAGGAGCCGCGATGAGGACTTCGATTGGGTTGCTGGTGCTCGCGCTCGCCGCGGGGTGTGCCTCCTCGGGCGACGGCCTCGCGGGGACCGGCCGCGAGGGCCCGATGGGCTCGCGCAGCGTCACCCAGGGCGGCGCGCAGGACATCGGGTTCTTCCGCTCGACGGTCGAGATGGGCGGCGTCCCGCGGCCCTCGACGATCGAGCCGGTCGGGTTCTTCGCCGAGCACGCGGTGGACCTGCCCCCCGCGGACTGCGGCGACAGCGTGTGCCTCCACGCGAACCTCGCGGTGGCGCCCGGCATCGACCAGACGAGCAACTGGACGATGGCGTTCCTCGCGATGAACAGCCCCGTGGATCCCCGCGCGCTCGCGCGGCCGGACACGCACGTGGTCCTCGCCATCGAGGACAGCACGCGCACCGCGGAGCTCGCGCGTAACGCGCAAGCGATCTTGCGGGCGTTCGCCAACGAGCTCCTCCCGGGCGATCGGCTCAGCGTCGTGCGGATCGGCCAGCGGTCGGACGTGATCGCAGAGGGCCTCGGGCCCGCAGATCCTGCCCTCGCGGACGTGACCTCGCGCTTCACGGGCTCCGAGGGGAGCGCGGCGCTGTACGACGGCCTCGCCATGGCCGCGCTGCTCGTCGAGGACGTCGGCGAGACGTTCGCGGGCGCCCACCGGGTGGTCCTCGTGACGAGCGGCGTCGCCAACGAGGGCGTGACCGACGCGATGCGGATCGTGGGCCTGAGCGACGCGCTCGCGGCGCAGGGCGTCGGGGTCAGCGTGGTCGGGCTCGGCGAGGGCTACCGGCCCGAGCTCGCCATGCAGATCTCGGAGGGCGGCGGCGGCGCGTACTACTTCGCGGAGAGCGGCGAGGACCTCGTCGAGATCTTCACGCTCGAGGGGCGCACCGCGCTCTACCCGCTCGCGACCGACTTCGAGCTCGTGGTCGAGGCCGCGCCGGGCTATCGCGTGGGTCGCGTGTACGGCGCGCGGCGCGCGTGGGCCGAGCAGCGCGCGGCGTACCTCACCTCGCCCGTGCTCATGGTCGGCAACCGCACCGGCTCCGACGACGTCGCCGAGGGCCGGCGCGGCGGCGGCG
>JAYRVK010000034.1:0-2760 GCA_041918555.1 Sandaracinaceae bacterium | reverse complement strand
GGGGCCGCTGCGGGGGGGGCGGGTGCGTCGCCCCGCAGCTCTGCTCGCTATTGTTTGTGCGGGGCGCTGCGCGCGCCCCTCCTCCACGCGCGCTACGCGCGCGCGGAGCCTCCTCCCCCGTCCGAACGCGCTTCGCGCGCTCGATTCGGCTCGGTCCCCGAGTCGCCTCGCGGCAGTGTGCGCTCGGCCGCTTCGGCCTCCGCGCCTAAGGCCGGCTCGCCGCGCGCACGCGGTCGCAGTCGATCACCGCGCGGCCATCGGGCTCGACCCACTGCCCGGCGCAGAGCCCGAGCAGGAGGCCGAGGTCCTTCCAGTCGATCCCCGCGCTCGGCGGCTCGAAGCGGTAGTCGCCGTCGGGCGCCGCGCGCAGATCCCAGTCGGGCAGGCTCGGATCGAACGCAGCGTGCGCTTCGGCGATCCGCGCGTGGAGGAAGCGCACCTCGCGCGAGGTGAGCGGCAGGCCCATCATCGCGCTCTCGAGGGCGAGCTGCGCGACGTCCGAGGGGTTCGCGTTGTCGGGCCTCTCGCCCGCGTCGAACGCGTCGAGGATCCCGTCGAGCCGCATCGCGAGACCCTGGAGGAGGTCCTCCGCGATCGCCGCGTTGCCCGTCGCGAGCGCGAGCGCCACGGCGGCCTCGTGGTGGGTGCGGAGGATCTGCGCGCTCGAATTCGAGACGCCCGCCGGCGGATCCGCGACCGGGCCCAGCCCGTGGTTCGTGCACTCGTAGCCGAGCGTCTCGTAGCGCGAGAGGAGCGGGATCGCGTAGCCCGCGCCGCACTCGATCCCGAGCCGCGTGATGTACGTCGCGAGATCGCCCGAGGGGAAGAACACGTCGCGCTCGGCGTCGAGCGTCGCGATCCGGTAGTCGTCCGCCTCCACGCGCTGCGCCCACTCCTGGTAGAGGCGGCGCATCTCGACGAGCTCGATCTGGGCGTCGGTCCCGAGCTCCCCGTCGCACGAGTCGATCAGCGCGACGGCGCGCATCAGGTGCCCCATGTCGTCCTTGCTGCGCGTGTTCTTGATGTAGACGTCGGGCCAGTCCGGGTTGTCGGGGACGTGCACGTAGTCGGAGGGGTCCGCGTCGATCCCGGGGCGGCTCGCCTCGTAGTCGATGAAGATCCCGCGCTCGACGTCCATCACGGAGCGCGGGTACGCCGCGCGCGAGAGGAGCCCGCGCTCGCGGTCATCGGCCGAGCGCCGCATCGCGCGATGCCAGCTCGAGAGGCCGCGCATCAGGCGCCGCACGAGGAGCTGCTCGCGCGGATCGCGCCAGAGGAGGTACGCGTAGCACGCGCCCTCGAGGAGCTGCGGCGTGCGCAGGCCGTTGTTGTCGGCGCCGATCGCGACGTGGACGTACGAGAGCGCGCCGCCCCGGACCTGCACCCCCGCGCCGCTCCACCAGGTCGCGTACCAGTAGCGGCCCTCGGGATCCGACTCGGGCCAGCCGTGCGCGCGGTCCGCCACGAGGTCGAGCCAGCCCGTGCGCGTGAGGAGGTCCAGGTAGCGATCGGTCGCCTCGGCGATCTCGGCGTCGCTCACCGGCGCGCCGACGTCGGGCCGCGCCAGCGTGAAGGGGAGGGTGCGCGGGTGCGACGGGAGCACGCCCGTCGCGGGCGGCGGCCGCGGCGGCCCCGCGTCGAGGCGGAGCATCGCGTCGAGCTCGGGTGTGCCCGCGTCGGGCGGCGCGCCGCCGTCGCACGCGAGCGCGAGGAGAGCGAGCATCGCGAATCGGAATCGCACGCCCTCGTCCTACCAGAACGCTACAGTCGCGCGCCATGACCTCGAAGAAGGAGCTCGTCCCCTATCGCGAAGGCGAAGATCACTTCGACGCCTTCATCGCGCGCCCGGAGGGCCAAGGCCCACACCCCGCCGTCCTCGTCTGCCACATGTTCGGTGGGCGAGACGACTTCGCCGAGGAGAAAGCAAGAAAACTTGCGGAGCTCGGGTACGTCGGCGCGGCGATCGATCTCTACGGGCTCGGCCAGCGCGGCACCGATCGCGCGTCGAGCCAGGCCCTGATGATGCCGCTGATCCAGGACCCGCCGAGGCTCCGCCGCCGGCTCGCCGCGGCCTACCAGGCGGTCCGCCTCCTCGACGGCGTCGATCCCGATCGCATGGGCGCGATCGGCTTCTGCTTCGGCGGGCTCTGTGCGCTGCTCTCCGCACGCATGGGCCTGCCGTTGCGCGGCGTGGTGAGCTTCCACGGCCTCCTGAAGATCGGGGAGAGGCTCGACGCGAAGGTCCACGCGAAGATCCTCGTGCTCCACGGCCAGGACGATCCGATGGCCCCGCCGTCCGACGTCGGCGCGTTCGCCGAGGAGATGAAGCGCATCGACGCGGACTGGCAGCTCCACGCGTACCCGGGCGTGATGCACGCGTTCACGAACCCCGTCGCGAACGACCCGGGCTTCGGCACCGTCTACCACGCGGAGACGGACCGCCGCTCGTGGGTCGAGATGACGCGCTTCTTCGAGGACGTCTTCGCGTAGCGAATCGAGCGCGGGCCGGCGCGTAGCGCGGGCCGTTGCGCGAGGGGGCCCCACGCGCAGCGGGGGGAGCGAACGCGCGACAGCGCGCTCGAACGGGGGGGCGCCCGCAGCGCCCCTGAAGACTCAGAGGGTGTCGACAAATCGATCGAGGCCAGGCCGGCGCGCAGCGCCGGCTGTCGGCCGAGGGGGACCCCACGAGGTCCGTGGGGACCTAACCCCGCACTCCCGCTATCGAAATGGGGTTGGGGTCCCCAGCGCGTTTCCATAGAG
>JAYRVK010000033.1:0-2947 GCA_041918555.1 Sandaracinaceae bacterium | reverse complement strand
GAGGGCGAACAGCGCCAGCACCGCGAGAGACCGCAACCCGTCACGCACGTTCCCCTCAGAGGCAAACCACGTGCCTCTCGAGGGAGCCCCAAAACCGCCGATGACGGCGGCCGGGATCACGCCGAGGGATCACTCGACGTGAGGTTGTGCAGCGCACCGAACGCGCGGCGGCCGTCCGCGACGGCCTTTCCGTTTCCTGACCTCTCCCCGCATGGGGTGTCCGCGTCGGCTCCGCGGGTGGACGAGGCTCTCCCGGCGCTGCGCCGGCTGCTCGAGGCCGCGGGCGGTGCCTACCGTCTCGTCGGAGGTGTCGCGGTCGTCCACCACGGGTACGGGCCCGCGCTTGCAGCCCTCCGCCGGGACGCGCTCGAAGAGCTCTCCTGGTCACGCTGAGGCCCGCGCCGCGCCTCTCACGGCGAGGTCCAGAATGAGAAGACCCGGCGGGCATGGTGGAGTCGGTCCGGTGGGCGCGAGGGCCGCGGCGAAGGCGCTCCTCTTGTGCGCCGCGGCCGCGTGCCACGACCCTGAAGGCCCTCGATCGCGGGACGTCATCGCGGAGCCGTCGCGGCTCGAGGCGCTCGTCGCGATGTCCGAGCGGAACGGCGCGGGCAAGAGCCTCGAGGCACTGATCCCGTCGATCCCCAGCGGCATGGAGGACCCCCTCCGCCGCGAGCTCGAGACCGAACCGCAGAGCTTCCTCTTCTTGCACGGGCTCCACGATCTCGACGATCGCGAGGCGGCGGCCGTCGCGCGCTTCCCGGGTAAGATCGGTCGACGCGGCCGAGCTCGCGCGGATCGAAAGGAGGAGCAGGCAGAGCGAGCGACGGAACATCGACGGATTCACGGCACGGGCCTCCCGAGTAGGGGTGCTCCATGGCACACGAGGCTACTGCGAGACGATCAGCATCGCCGCGAGGCGCAGCAGCGCGAGCGCGACGGCGGCCGGCACGATCCAGCGCATCGCGCGCGCGAGCCTCGCCTTCGCGTGCACCGGCCCGGCGCGCCCCGCGACCACGAAGACGCCGCCCACGATCACGATCGCGAGCGCGAGCCCGATCACGACGGGCCATGGCGACTCGCCCTTCGCCAGCGCGTCGCGCGCGTGCAGGCCGCTGACGAGAGCGAAGACCGCAAGGAGCACCCCCGACGTCGCCCAGAGACGCTTGCGGTACACGCGCGGGTCCGTCGGGTCGGGCATCGTCCCGCTCCGCAGCCGCTGCAGGTCGCGGTGCGCGAGGCCCGCGATCCCGAGGAGGATGACCGCGAGCCCGAGGACGACCTTGCGCGAGAAGCCGCGGTTCCTCGCGGCCTCCACGGCGCCGACGCTTCGATCGGCCGTGGGCCGGCTGAGCCCCGCGTCGCCCGGCAGATACGTCACGACGAAGGTCTCGCCCGGCGCGTACGGAGCGTCGCGCCGTGCCACGTTCCACGTGTGCAGGGCGCCCTCGACGCGATACGCGTAGTGCGTCGAGTCGCGCGTCACGGCCGTCACCGTCGCCTCGACGGGACGACCGCGCGCCGCCAGAGCGTCGAGCCGACGCGCCTGTCGCTCGAACAACCCGAAGAGCGCGAGTGGCAGGACCACGCCCGCGACGAGCAGCCCGGCCCGCGCCCTCACCAGCGACCGGATTCGCGCCGCGTCGTGTCGTGCCATCGAGACCGGACACTAGCAAGGCGGCGCGCGACCGTCGTGGCGATGCGCGACGCCTGCTTTTACCAACCGCTTACGAGCGCGACCTCGTCGTGGTCCTACCGTCCTGCCTCATGCACGCTCTCCTCGTCGCGCTCGCCCTGGCCGGATGCGCGCCCGCGCCCGCACCCGCGGCCCCGGTCCGTCCTCTCGCGCCCCGACCCGACGGGCGCGGCGGCTTCTACGCGCTGGTCGAGGTGCTGACGCGGATGGAGTGGGCGGAGGTCCCGGACGCGCGTCCTCCGACTGTGGGCGGCGAGGAGTACGTGCTCGCGGTCGTCGAGCCCACCCGGGACTCGCCCACGCGCGTGCGGCTCGGCGGCGAGGGCGTGCGGCTCGGCCTCTGGGTCGCCGACCTCTTCGTCGCGCATCTGACGCCGAGGGCCGCCCCGGTCGCCAGCGCACCCCGCCAACAGGCCCTGCTCCACGGCTGTCGCGACGACGTCCTGTGGATCGACGGAGCGATCGCGGCGGCGCGCGGCGGCCCGGCCCTGCTCCCCGTCGACCCCGACGTCGCTCCGGCGCGGCTCGCCGACGTCGCCCGCCGGGGCTGGCCGTCGCGCGAGACGCCCGTCGCGGCGCACGGCACGCCGGGCCGCCGCCTCGACGTCGCCGCCGCGGCCGGCCAGCGCCACCTCGTCGTCGTGACGCCCGGTCGCGCGCCGCGCATCGTGCGCCCGCTCTACCAGTACGCCGACCCTCCCGAGAGCCGCTTCGGCCGCGCGCACCTGTCGATCGTCGAGCACCTCGACCCCTCCCGGCTCGAGTCGTGGACGCTCCACGGCAACGGCATCGCGCCCCGGACCCCATGCCTCGAGCTCCCGGGCCTGCAGGGTGACCTGCAGGTGTCTCAGGGGCCGTAACCGAGGCCGGGCCGGGGTGCGGACGGACGCCTGAAGTGCGACGATCCCCGGGTGCGAGGAGTGCTCGTCGTCCTCCTGCCGGCGCTCGTCGCGTGCGGCTCTTCAGTTCACGATCCGCACGACGCCGGGACGTGTGAGGCTTGCGATGATGCGGCGCCGGCGCTCGACGCCGGGGCGGACTCGAGCGTGCCGCCCGTCGCCCCGGTCTGCGAGGGGCTCTGCGAGGGTGACGAGTGGGTCCGGCTGTTCGATCCCTCGGACGGGATGCAGCAATGGGGCGCGTCCATCGCGACGGACCGCGACGGCAACGTGTTCATCACCGGCAGCGTCTACACGTTCGTGTCTTCCTGCTCAATCTCTGTGTGGGAGCCTTTCGAGCACCGCACCGGCAGCG
>JAYRVK010000032.1:0-3840 GCA_041918555.1 Sandaracinaceae bacterium | reverse complement strand
CGTCCCGCCCGCAGGCGACGCGGGCGAGGCGGTGGAGTGCGGGCTGTGCCCGAACGAGGCCTGCTGCGAGACGCACCCCGACGGCACGGCGAGCACGCGCGCGGGGATGGTCTGCTGCTGGGGCACGAGCTGCTGACCGACGCAGAGGTCGCCGCCGAGGTCTGGCGGATCCGCGAGCGCACCGAGCACGAGGTGAGCGCGATCTTCGCCCGCCTCGCCGCCGACCTCGACGCGTCGAGGGCTCCCCCCGAGCTGGCCGCCCTCGCCCGGCGCTGCGCGGGCGACGAGCGCGTGCACGCCGCGCACTGCCGCCGGATCGTCGACGCGCTCGCGCCGGGCCGCGCGCCGCTGCCGCCCGAGCTCGGCATCGCGCTCGGCCCGCGGGACGCGCCCCCCGATCGCCGCGCGCTCTACGCGAGCGTGGCGCTCGGGTGCGTCACCGAGTCGCTCAGCACCGCGCTCCTCCTCGAGATGCGGCCCCACGCGACGCGGCCGGAGGTGCGCGAGGGCCTCGACGCGATCCTGCGGGACGAGGTCCGGCACAGCCGCCTCGGCTGGGCCCACCTCGCGGTCGCGGCCGAGCGCGGCGACGTCTCGTGGCTGGCCCCGTCGATCCCGGAGATGATCGAGGCCGCGCGCGCAGCGGAGACGGTGCCCGGCGACGGTGCGCAACGCGACTTGCGATGCTACGGAATCCTCGGCCGCGAGGAGGCATCGCGCGTGGCCGACGCGGTGATCGAGACGACCATCCTCCCCGGCCTCGCGCGGTACGGCATCACCGGCACGCCCCGGTGACGCAGCCGGTCGGGCAGCAGCGCTGGCCCGCGGGGCAGATCGCGATCGAGAGCGCCGCGCACAGGCAGCCGAAGCTCCCGTCGCAGATGTCCGTGCGCACGGGGTCGCACGCGCGATCACAGGAGTTGCAGTGCTCGAAGTCGGCCCGCGGGAGGCACGCGCCGTCGCAGCACTGCTGGCCAGCGGGACAGACGGCCCCGCCGCCGCACCCACAACCGCCGCCGTAGCAGCCGTCGTGGCCGTACCCCGGGCAGAAGCGATCGCACGCGCCGCAATGGCCGACGTCGCTCTCGAGGTCCACGCACTCGCCGTCGCAGCACGTCTCCGAGGCCGCGCACCCGGGCCCCGAGCCGCAGCGGCAGGCGCCCGCCGCGCAAGTCTCGCCCGCCCCGCAGGCGCGATCGCACGCGCCGCAACGCGCGGGGTCGACCCTCGCGTCGGTCTCGCAGCCCATCGCGGCGTCGCAGTCCAGGAACCCGAGCCCGCACTCGCACGATCCACCATTGCAACCCATGTTGACACCGCACGCGCGAGCGCACGCACCGCAGTGCGCCGAGCTCGCGGCGAGGCTCGTCTCGCACCCGTTCCGGGGGTCGCGGTCGCAGTCGCCGGTCCCCGGGGGACAGCTCCCGGGACCCGCGTCGGTCACCCCCGCGTCGGCCGGGGCCTCGAGGCACCCGCGCGCGGGGTGGCACGTGGCGCCGCCGGGGCAGCGCGCGTCGTCCGGCGGGTAGAAGCACGCGCCCTCGAGGCAGCGCGCGTCCGCGCAGTCGGCCAGCGGCGCGCACTCGTCGTCGCGCACGCACACGGGACAGTCCGCGACCCGCACGCACGAGCGCCTCAGGGTCGCGCGGACGACGAACGGATCGTCGGTGGTGACCGTCACCTCGTACTCGGCGAGGACGCCGCGGCTCGCGTCGAGGCCGCGCACCCGAACGTGGAGGATCCCGTACGGGATCCCGCCCGCGTCGAGCACGCGCACGCCGCTGCCGTAGGGATCGCCCACGAACGCGGGCTCCATGGCCTCGCGCAGGAGCGCGCCGCTCGCGTCGTCCGCGCGGATCTCGATCGCGACGCTCGCGAGCTCGAGACCGGGCACCAGGTCGCTCTGCACCTCGACCGCCAGGTCGCGCCCGCTCGGGCTGCACGCGACGACGAACGTGGCGACGAGAGAGAGCGTGGCCCGCGACATCGCGGTCATTCTACCCGCGCCTACCCGGCGCGCGCGGCCTCGACGCTCGGCGGCGTGCGCGGGAGCAGCAAGGTGAACCGCGTGCCCCGGCCGAGCTCCGTCTCGAGGTCGATCCGACCGCCCACCGCGCGCACGATCCGCTGCACCGTCGCCAGGCCCTGGCCGCTGCCCGTGGGCTTGGTGGTGAAGTACGGATCGAACAGCCGCGGCACGTCCTCGGGCGCGATCCCGCTCCCGTCGTCCTCGACGTCGATCGCGACCCACTCCGCGCGCGGACCCTCCTCCGGCGTGGGCGGGCGCACCCGGACCTCGACGCGGCCGCCCGCGTCGATCGCCTCGCGCGCGTTGAGGCAGAGGTTCATCAGGAGCTGGTCGAGGTGCGTGGGGCTCACGGTGACGCGCGCGGTGTGCTCCTCGATGGCGAGGCGCAGGACCGCGTTGGCCCGCATGAGCGGCTCGAGCAGGTGCGCGAGCCGCTCGACCGCGGCCGACACCACCGTCGAGCGATCGTCGGCGGAGGGCTCGCGCTCGCGGAGCGCGCGGAGGTGCGCGACGAGCCGCGCGCCGATCTCCACGGTCTGGACGAGCGAGCGGCCGGTCGACGCGATCTCGGGGCTCGCATGGCGCGAGAGCGACTCGCCGACGAGCCCCACGCTCGCCAGGACGTTGTTGAAGTCGTGCGCGATGGCCCCCGCGAGCTCGGCCAAGAGCTCGAGCCGGTGGAGCTCGCTCGAGCGCCACGCGCGCTCGCTCAGCTCGGCCTCGGCCTCCGCGCGCGACGCCTGCTCGAGGATCGTCGAGCACATGTCGGCCACCGTGCTCGCGAAGTCGACGTCGCTCTGAGTCCAGTCGCGCGGGCCGCCCACGTGCTCGTGGCACACGACGCCGACGACCTCGCCGTGCACGTAGAGCGGCGCGTCGAGGAGCGCCCCGACGCGGTAGGGCCCGAGGTAGTCCGCCACGAGCTCGCGCGTGACCGGATCGCTCGGCGCATCGGGCGCGACGATCGCGCGCCGCTCGCGGAGGGCGGTCGCGTACGCCGGATAGCGGCCCATCTCGAGGCGCTCGCCGCGCGCGCACCGATCGTTGCTGCGCTCGTACACGATCTCGCACCACAGCGTCGGTCCGTCGAAGAACCACACGCCCACGCGATCCACGCCGAGCGCGTGCGCGCAGACGCGCGCCGTCTGCTCGAGCGCGCGCTCGCGATCCTGCCGCCGGTCCACGTGGACCCGCGCCAGCTCGAGCCGCGCCGACTCGAACGCCGGCGACACCGGAGGCCCCCCACCTCGCGTCATACGGCCGGAGCCTACCTCGGGACGGACCCGCGCTCAGGCCTTGGTGAGCTCCGGACCGCCGCTCGTGCGCGCTCGCCGCACCTCTCGCCGCCCGCACGGGGCAGCCCGAGGTCATCAAGCTAACGGCAGGCACTCCATGAGGACCGGGTCCCACTCCTCGAACGGCATGCAGCCCGCGTCGAAGGGCGCGCCGTCGGCGACCGCGCCTCCGTCGCTCGGCGGCCCCGCGTCGGCCGGGTGCGACTCGCCGCAGCCGGCGAGGACGATCACCGCGAGCGCGACGGGCAAGCACAGCTTCGGTTCCATGCCCGCGAGGATGACGCGGAGCCCGTCGCGACGGCAAGACATCGGCCCCGCGATCCGTGCTAGCTCCTTCGTCCATGAGCGACGAGGAGGTACGCCTCGCCCGCGCGCGGGCGCTCGTGGCGATCGACGAGCGCGACGCGCTCTCGCTCGTCGGCGCGGACGGATCGATCCGGCGGCTCGAGGGGGCGTCGGCCGAGCTCGCGCGGGCCGTGCTCGGCTTCTGCGCGATCGCCGCGCGCACGCGCGCCG
>JAYRVK010000031.1:0-4570 GCA_041918555.1 Sandaracinaceae bacterium | reverse complement strand
TCGAGTCGGCGCTGCGGGACGTCGACGTCGCCGTCTAGCTCCGCGTCACGGGCAGAGGGACGCGGAGCTTCTTCGCCTCTCCGGCGAGCGCGAGCTGACCGCAGGCCGCGGCGATGTCGTCGCCCTTGCGGCGCCGCACGAACGCCGAGACGCCGCGCTCCCAGAGCCGATCGTGGAACGCCTCGACCACGTCCCAGCTCGGTGGGCCGAGCGGGTTGTCGGGGATCGGGTTCATCGGGATGAGGTTCACCTTCGCGCGCAGGCCGTGGAGCAGGCGCGCGAGCGCCTCCGCGTCGGCGAGCGCGTCGTTGAAGCCGCGCACCAGCGTGTACTCGATCGTGATCCGCCGCCGCGGCGGCAGCGGGTAGCGCCGCAGCGCGTCCATCAGCGCGCCGAGCGGGTACTTCTTGTTGATCGGCATCAGCTCGCTGCGCCGCGCGTCGTCGGGCACGTGGAGCGAGATCGCGAGCTGCACCTTGCCGCCGAAGTCCGCCGCGAGCCGATTGATCTCCGGGACGAGCCCGCTCGTCGAGAGCGTGACCCGCCGCGTCCCGAAGCCCATCCCGTCGGCGTGGAACACCAGCCGCAGCGCGCGCGCGACCGCGTCGTAGTTGTGGAGCGGCTCGCCCATCCCCATCAGCACGAGGTTTCGCAGCCGATCCCCGGGATCGACGAGCTCGCGGCCGATCAGGACCTGCGCGAGGATCTCGCCCGCGCTCAGGTGCCGCTTGAGCCCCGCCATCCCCGACGCGCAGAACACGCAGCCCATCGCGCAGCCCACCTGGGTCGAGATGCACTGCGTGACCGGGCGCGTCCCCGGCTCGGGCTCCTCGCCGCCGATCGGATCGTCGGCGCCGCTCGCGCCCTGCGGGATGAGGACCGACTCGACGCTGCGCCCGTCGACGCCCGCGAGGAGCAGCTTCTGCGTGCCGTCCTCCGAGCGGTGCTGCGACACCACGGTGAGCGGCGGCGCGAGCCCCTCCTCGGCGAGCCTGGCCCGGAGCGCGCGCGGCAGGTTCGTCATCGCCTCGGGATCGGTCACGCCGCGCCCGTGGATCCACGAGAACACCTGCTTGGCGCGGAAGCGCGGCTCGCCCCACGCCGCGAGGACGGGCTCCCACTCCTCGGGGAGCCGCGCGATCGGATCGCTGGACACGGCGCCGGGAGCTTGCGAGGGGGTGGACCCCGGCGCAAACGAGCGAGAACAAACGCCCGCGGATCGCGTCGAAAGGGCCGTGGTACAACGCGTCGGCGCGATGCGGCGGTCCGTGCTCGGCTCGATCCTCTTCGCCGTCGGGGCCCTCCCGGCGCCCGCGGCCGCGCAGGCGGGCATCCGCGTGTACGAGGTCGAGCAGGTCCGCGTCGACGGCGCGCTCGGCGACTGGCGCGAGGCCACGTTCGCCGAGGTCGGCACGGGCGACGACGCGTCGATGCGCTTCGCCCTCGGCGCGGACGCGAGCGGCCTCTACGTGGCGGCCGAGGTGCGCGACGACCGGCTGGTCCGCTCCGCGTCGCCGGGCCCGCGCGAGGACGCGGTGATCCTCACGCTGTCGATCCCGGACGGCCGCCAGGCCCGCGTGTCCGAGATCTTCGTCTTCGCGGGGGTGACGGGGCGCTCCGCGGGCTCCGCGGGGATCGCGGACCGGATCGGCGGCCCGCCGCGCCCGCTCGCCGGCGCGCGCGTGGTCGAGGGCCCGCGCCCGCGCGGGAGCGGCTACGTCGTCGAGGCGTTCATCCCGTTCTCGCGCATCCCGGGCGGCGCGCGGTGGGACTCCGCGCGCGCGACGGTGCGGCTGCGCGACGTGGATCGCGAGGCGCGCCCCGAGGTCGAGGCCGAGCCCGCGCTCGTCCCGACGAGCGCGCTGATCCCGCTGATGGCGGGCGGGGGCGCGGGCGGCGCGCTCGAGCAGTTCCTCGCGAGCCGCGGCATGGAGGCGGCGCGTCCGTCGCACGATCTCTCGGGCGACGTCGCGGGCGACGCGCGGCCCGAGCGCGTGTTCGTCGTGGATCGCTTCGTCCTCGTGAGCGGGCCCGGCTACCGCGACGGCACGAGCTACTCGTTCCACGAGCTCCCGATCACCCAGGCGAACGACGTGCGCGCCGCGGCCCTGCGGGATCTCACCGCGGACGGGAAGGCCGAGCTCGTGATCACGATCCGCCAGCGCAACGCGCAGGGCGAGCGCGATCTCTGGCAGGTGCTCGCGCTCAGCGGGGAGCGCCCGACGCCGGTGTTCGCCATCGAGACCCGCAAGGCGACCCGCGGCGGGTCGATCGAGGCGAGCGTCCGCGTGCTCGGCGCGCGCGGCCGGCAGGCGCCGGAGATCGAGGTGACCGCGGGCCGGGCCCAGGGCCTCGACGCGGCGACCTACCAGGAGGCGCCCGCCGTCGATGCGCAAGCGATCTTGCTCCCCTGGGGGCCGATCCGATCGCGGCGCTATCGCTGGGACGGACGCGCGTTCGCAGAGACCGCGGAGCGCCCGAACCCGAGCTATCGCCCGCCCGAGCCGGAGCCGGCCGCGCCGCCACGGGGGGGGACCACCGAGGCGCCGCCGCCGCCGCGCGGGCCGTCGGCCGAGGAGCTGCTGGCCGCGTTCCGGCGCGAGCGCGGGATCGCCCGCGGCGCGCGCCCTCGCTACCGCTGGGAGCTGAACCTCGCGGGCGATCGCGCGCCCGAGATCGCGCTCGTCTACGGCCGGCACCTCGTCGTGGTGGGCCCCGGCATCCAGAACGGGACGAGCTGGCTCTACTACGAGGTGCCCGCGCCGAGCGACGAGGACCTCGTGGGCGCGCAGGCGGCGGACGTGACCGGCGACGGCCGCGGTGAGCTGCTCTTCACGGTGCGCCAGCGCTTCGGCGAGGTCAGCCGCGAGGTCCTCGTGGTCCACCAGATCGCCGAGCGGGCGTTCCCGCGTCTGCTCCAGGTCGAGGTGGCGCGCGAGAGCGGCGGCGCGTCGGTGCGCAACGAGGTCTCGACGCGCGGTGGGCGGCTCGAGATCGCCCCGGGCCGCGCGCGCGAGTGGGGCGCCGAGCGCTGGCCGTTCACGCGCGATCCGAACGACTCGGCCGAGCCGCTCCTCCTCCCCTGGACCGACCGCGCGGCGCGCTACCGCCTCCAGGGCGGCCGCCTGGTTCGGTGAAGCTCCAGGGGACGCGATGTTGACAGTTGACGTCTCGGGTCGCCGAGGAGCCCGTGATTCCAGGCACCCCATGCGCCCACGTCATGGGGACGCGATGTTGACAATTGACTTCTCGAGCCGCGGGAAGGCAACTGTCAACATCGCGTCCCTAACCGGAACCGACGTCCGAGCACGGGAATTCCCACGTGCGCGAGCTCTTGGAGATGGCAACTGTCAACCTCGCGTCCCCGGGTTCCGGGACGAGCCGCTTCGATCCCTCGGCCGATCTCACCGCGGGCGCTTGCGCAGGACCTGGCCCTCCGTGCCGGGCGTGCGCGCGTGGACCTGGCCCGCGCCGCACACGAGCTCGTAGGTCCGCAGGCGCGGCCGCGGCTGCGCGTCGCTCTCGCGCTCGCCGACCGCGAGGAGCAATCGCCCCTCGACGCACGCGCCCACCGCCCGCGGGAACCGTGCGTGGTACTCGTAGATCTGCTGCTCCGCCTCGACGGGCTCGAGGTCCGGGCTCAGCCGGCGCAGGGTGACCATCGTGACGTCGCGGCTCGAGAGGCGCGTCGCGACGCTGAAGACGTGCGGGCCGCACGCGACGAGCATCGGCCGGCCGTCCTCGCCGTCCGCGCGCGCGGGGCTCTCGAGGGCGCTCTCGTCGAGGCGCAGCGCCTCGTCGAGGCGGCCCACGAAGGCGCGATGCTGCCCCGAGCGCCCGCGCCGATCGCGGAGCGCGACCCTCGGCCCGCGCGCGTCCGCGGTGAGGTGGGTGCGGACGTCGACGTCGCCGACCTCGAGCGAGGGGCGCGGCGGATCGCCCTCGCGGCGCACGAGCAGGTGCCCCGCCGGACGGCCGTCGTCGAACCACGCCTCGGTCCACGCGGCGAGGAAGGCGCCCTCGACGAAGTGCAGGCTCGGCGCGCTCGCGAGCGTCTCGCCGGACGAGAGCTCGAAGGGCTCGCCGAGCCCCGCGGGCCCGAGCTCCACCGCGCGCGCGCGCGCCACGAACACGTCCGCGTCGCGCCAGCCCACGACCGCGCGCGTCCCGTCGACCGCCACGTCGAGCCCCGCGCTCTCGTCGCCGATCGGCGCGACGCGGCCCGCGACGCGCACGCCCGCGGGCCGCACCACGAAGAGCGTCAGCGCGCCCTCGCGATCGCGGTCGCGATCGCCCGGCACGAGGCACGCGACGAGGAGCGCGCCGCGGTAGGCCGCCGCCGCGACCCCGCCGGGGCAGGGCGGCCCGAGCCGCCGCGGCTCCGCGGTGGGCGCGCCGTGGGGCCCGACGGCGCGCGCGTACGTCCCCGCGCGCTCGGACCACACGACGAAGGCGCCGCGCCCGACCACCGCCACGTCGAGCCCGTCGAAGAGCGGCCCGCTCGCCTCGGTGATCGCGTGGGTCTCGCCGAACGCGCACGCCCGCGGGCCGCACCACGAAGAGCGTCAGC
>JAYRVK010000030.1:0-4773 GCA_041918555.1 Sandaracinaceae bacterium | reverse complement strand
TCGGCGCCCTCGCGCCGCGTGCGCTCCGCGCCGCCCGGCGTCACGCGCCACGCCTCTGCATCCGTCTCGCCGCCGACGAGCCGGTCGCCGAGCCCGCGCACCGCCTCGACGATCGCGACGCCGCGCTCGCCCGTGCGCGGGTCCGCGGAGAACGCGACCCCGGCGACCTCGGCGGGGACCATGCGCTGCACGATCACGGCGACCTCGCCCGGCGCGCCGGCGTACCGGAGCACGCGCAGCGCCTTCGCCGACGCGCGGCAGCGCTCGATCGCGCGCGGGACGTCGGCGGCCTCGACCCCGAGGATCGTCTCGAGCTGGCCGGCGAAGGAGCGCGCCGACGAGTCCTCGTTCGTGGCGCTCGAGCGCACCGCGAACGGCCCCGGCCCGAGCTCGGCGAGCCAGCGGCCGAGCTCGGCGGGCGTCTCGCTCGCCTTCGTGGTCACGACGAAGCCGGCGGGCACCGCGTGGCCCGCCGCCCTCGCGCGCCCGAGCGGCCAGGCTTTGCCCCCGACCGCCGCGCGATCGCACTCCGCGTCCAGCAGCTCCACGATCGCCGTGCCGCGCCCCGTCAACTCGCTTTGCGTGCTCATCCCAACCCCTGCCGTGTGCATCACCGCGTGCTCCCCTTCTTGCGGACGGTGCTCGCCGTCCGCGGACGCTTCTTCCTCGCCGCCCCCTCTCGCACGTCGAGCCCGAGGGCGCGCCGCGCGTGGTGTCGGTACAGGCCGACCCAGTCCAGGGTCGGCGTCGACTGGCCGAGCAGCGGCGTCGCGAAGAGCAGCGTGCCGATCAGGTGCGCGATCTCGAAGTCGCTGCTCGGGAGGTCGAACTCGCCGGCCTCGCGCGCCTCGGCGATCGCCCGCGGGAAGCGGTCGCGCCCCATCACGAGCGGCCGGTCGGCGTGGTCCGGCGCGATGAGCTCGCGATCCGCGCGCGTGAGCTCCGGCGGCTCGACGCCGAGCGGGCGCGCCGCGAACCACGCGGCGATCTGGCGGGCCCGGGTCGGGCTCTCCTGCGTGATCCGGCCGAAGTGCTCGAAGAGGTGGAGGAGCGCGGGCAGGCCGCGCAGGCCACTCTGCTCGCTCTCGCACTGCTCCTCGAAGAGCCAGGTCAGGAAGATGTGATCGAGGACCAGCTCCTTGCTCGGGAAGTAGTTGAAGAAGGTCATCCGCGACACGCCGGCCGCCTCGGCGATCTCGTCCGCGGTGATCTCCCCGAGCGAGCGCGACACCAGGCGCTGGGACAGAGCGCGGGCGATGGCCAGGCGCGTCGCGGCCGCCTTGCGGTCCCGCAGTCCGACCTTCTCTCGATCCGAGTCCATTATTAGACTTTGATAAAAATATGTTCTCGAGTCAATGAAAAAAAATTCTCCCCCAGCCTGCGCGCGCCGGCGCAAGCGGTGCGACACCGATGTCCGGGTCCGATGACGCGGGGCCACGCCCCCCGTGGAACACCCGCAGAAATCTCGGGAGAACTCACGCTCGGGCCCAATGGGCACGTGGCGTGCACCATCTCAGAGCAAATGCTGCCCGCCTACATCATCGAGGAGCTGCGCCGGCGCGAGGAGGCTCGGAAGGAGCACGACTCGCGACCGACCCTCGAGCTCCCGCTGCCGCTGCGACGCACCGTCCCCACCAAGGACGACGCGCCGCTCGAGCGCGGTGTGGTGATCATCGAACTGATGCGGTGAGCGGGGGCCTCACGAGGCCCTGCGCACCTCGAAGCAGAACTCCGCCATGTCGATGCGCGCGCTCCGATCGAACGCGTAGGGCAGCTGGCGCTCCCCGGACGGAGACAGCCGCAGGCGGCGCAGATCCACGGGGGACTCGTCGAAGAGCGCGCGCGCGCCGTCCGGGATGCACAGCGCCCAGCCCTCGCCCACGCGCTCGAGCAGGCCGAAGCCGCTCGCGTGATCGATCGACAGGATGGTGCGCGTCTCGCTCCCGTGGGTGCGCAGCGCGGCTTCGATGGTCGGGACCCCCATGACGATCGACGCACCCCGCAGGCGCCGTGCCAGCGCGCTTCGGGGCCAAGTCTCGGGCGCTGCGCCGCGACGTGTCCTCTCGACCGTTACGATCGATACGCTCCCCGCGTTCCGGTGGTGCGCTCGCGGTGGGCTCAGAGCACGAACGGGATGAGGGCGCGGCGCTGCCGCGGGTACTCGTCGCCGAACTTCTCGAGGTACCAGCGGTGGTTGGTCAGCGCGCGCGGGCCGACGTTGGCGGCGGTGTAGATCGCGAACGCGACCCCCGCGAGCGACCAGGTGAGTACCGCCCAGCCGATCCACTCGAGGATCTCGCCGAGGTAGTTCGGGCACGTGACGTATCGGTAGAGCCCGCCCTCTGGGATCTTGTAGCCGCTCTCGCCCGGCCTGCGCAGGCGGATGAGGACGGTGTCGGCGTGGAGGTTGATCGCCATCCCGCACGCGAAGAGCAGGGTCCCCACCACGAAGCGCGGGTCGTAGAGCCAGCTCGTCGCGTACTCGCCGAGGTGCGAGATCCAGCGCGCGTTCACGTACGCGTTCAGCGAGTTGAAGACGATCGCCATCAGCGGGATGGACAGGGGCATCGTCTTGCCCTCGCCCCGCAGCCGGAACGGGAACACGAAGGTCCGGTGGAAGTAGTGGAGCTGCCAGATCGCCAGGAGCACCAGGGGGACGAGCTCGAGCGCCCGCGAGCCTGCGAAGAAGATCCCGGCGAAGAGGACACACGCCGGCAGCTCCATCAGGATCCAGCCGACGCGCGCCGGGAGGGTCGGGCCCCAGCCGCCACGCGCGTGGCGCCCGTAAGGCGCGGCGATCCAGAGGAGCGCGACGAGGGTCGGGATCGCGATCCCGATCTCGCCGAGCGTGAGGTAGAAATGCAGGGTCTCTTCCGGCAAGGGCCGCCGATGATAACCTCTTCGGTCTCGAATACCCCTCGACCTCGCGCCGTCCGTCGGAACACCATGCGCCCGCTCCGCACGCTCCCCGCCGTCCTCGCCCTCCTCGCCGCCCTCGCCTGGCCGACGCCGGCGCCGAGCCAGGATCGCTGGGACGTGATGAGCCAGCGGCTCGACGGCGTGTGGCGCCTCGCGGTCCCCGTCGCGACGGCCGAGCAGACCGTCGATGGCGCGGTCAACGAGGCCGTCAACGCGATGAACATGCTCCTGCGCGGCGTCGCGCGGCCGATGATCCGCGACAACACCCCGGTCAACCGCGAGATCGAGCTGCGCTTCCGCGACGGGAACAACATCTACGTGCGCTTCGACAACCGCGCGCGCTACACGTCGCGGCTCAACGGGACGCGCACGGTGCGGACGCCCGACGGGAGCGACATGCGGCTCACGCAGCGCTTCCGCGAAGAGACGCTCGAGCAGGTCTTCGCGGCCGACAACGGGACGCGCTGGAACACGTACATCCCGCTCCCCGACGGAACCATGCGCTGCGACGCGGTGACGCAGGGCGACATGATGCCGCAGCCGATGCGGTTCTCGCTCACGTACCGCCGCGAGTAGACGCGCGATGCGCGCGCGGCGCGGCCCCCGTCCAGCGCTTGAACGCGCGGTGGAAGGCGGTGCCGTCGGAGTAGCCGCAGAGGAACGCGACCTCGCTGATGGTGAGCGCGGGATCGTCCACGTACCGGAGCGCGAGCCCGCGGCGCGCCGCGTCGAGCTCGACGCGGAAGGTCGTGCCTTCCTCGTCGAGCCGACGTCGGAGCGTGGCCTCGCTCATCGCGAGCGGCCGTGCGACGTCGCGCGCCGAGGGGACGCCGTCGCGCAGGCGCTCGGCCACCGCGGCGCGCACCTGCTCCGCGAGCGAGGTCGCGCGCGCCCGCTCCTCGAGGATCCGCGCGGCGTGCCGCTCGAGGATCGGGAGGAGCGCGGCGTCCGGCGCGCGCGTGGATCGGGCCATGAGCGCGCGATCGACGACCACGGCGTTCGTCGGCATGCCGAAGCGCACCGGGCAGCCGAGGAGCTCGCGGTGCTCCGCGTCGTCGGCGGGCACGCCGTGCTCGAGCCACACCTCGTTCGGGCGGAACGCCCCGCCGAGCAGGCCGCGGAAGAGGGCGACCCCGACTCCCACGGTGAGCTCCGCGTCCTGGACGCGCGGGTGGATCGAGGGATCGACGAGGCGGTAGCCGACGCGGACCTCGTCGCCCGCGCGCTCGATGGTGAGCGCCGCGCCCTGCTGGTGCGCGCCGATGGAGCGTTGGAGGTTCGCGACCGCGGCGCCGAGGTCCGGCGAGTGGACGAGCACGTAGCCGAGGACGCCGAGCGCCGAGGGCGTGTGCGCGAGGCCGACGCGCAGGCCGAAGCGCGGCGCCGAGAGGCGCGCGGCGGCGAGCTCGAGCAGCGCGACGAAGGAGCAGAGGGGCACCGCGAGCTCCGGGTCGCGGTCGATCGCGTCCGCGTCGAGGCCGACCTCGCGGAAGAGCGCGCCCGCGTCGAGGCCGGTCTGCCGGAGCGTGTCGAGCACGGCGCGGATC
The DNA here is from genome assembly GCA_041918555.1 of Sandaracinaceae bacterium. GTDB lineage: Bacteria > Myxococcota_A > Polyangia > Polyangiales > Sandaracinaceae > JACKEC01. The sequence continues at coordinate 307 of JAYRVK010000030.1, read as the reverse complement.
GCGCCCGCGCGGATCGTCGGCTCGGCGGCCATCCGTTACCCGAGCGCCTCCAGCCGCGCCTGCGCGTCGTCGAGCTCGCGGCGCAGCGCCTGGATCCGTTCGAAGCGATCCGTGCCCTCGAGCTCGTGACGGAACTCGTGGCACACGTAGACGAGGCACTTGGTCGGTCGCCCTTCGGGCCGGAGCGAGCAGCCGCGCGCGCCGCGGAAGATGCAGCCGCCGCGCGGGTCGCCGTCGCTCGCCGGCTCGCTCGGCGCGCCGATCCCGGCGAGCTTGATCGCGCGGACCTCCGGGGCGGTGAACACCT
>JAYRVK010000029.1:0-1610 GCA_041918555.1 Sandaracinaceae bacterium | reverse complement strand
CGACTGGAGCGAGACCGGGATCGCGACGCGCGCAGCGGACGGGGGGCGGGGCAGCGGCGTCGGCGTCGGTTCCGGGGGCGGTAGGTACGCGGGCGGGACGAGGACCGGCGTCGGTGGCGCGGGGGGCCCGACCGGCCCCGTCGGCGGGGGCGCGAACCCGAGGGGCGTCGCGCGCGAAGCGGCGGCCACGGTCCCCGCCACCCCGAGCGCGTCGCGCCGATCGAACACCTCGGCGAGCGCGGCCATCGCGGCCGTCGCGTCGGCGAAGCGCTCCGCGATCGGCCGCGCCATCGCGCGCGCGAGCCACGCGTCGAAGCCCACGGGGATGCGCCCCACGACCCCGAGCCGGAGCGCGCGCGCGCTCGCCGGCTCGAGCTCGTCGACGTGGAGCTGGCGCAAGAGGACGTGCACTCCTCCATCGAGCTGCGTCCAGTACACCTTGCCCGTGAGGAGCCAGAACGCGAGGAGCCCGAACGCGAACACGTCGGTGCGCGGCCCGATGTCGGTGCTCTCCTCCGTCTGCTCGGGCGCCATCCACAGGGGCGATCCGATCGCGCCGGTGGCGGCCTGGTTGGTGCGGCGTTCCTGCACGAGCTTCGCGATCCCGAAGTCCAGCAGCTTGACCGTGTAGCGCTGCCCCTCGCGGTGCGCGTCCGCGATCATCACGTTCTCGGGCTTGAGATCGCGGTGGACGAGGCCCTTCTGGTGCGCCGCGCCGAGCGCGTGCGCGATCTGCGCGAGGATGTCGCGCACCTCGCCGAGCGGCAGCGGCCCGTGCACCGCCACGTGCTCGCGGAGCGTCCGACCGGACAAGAGCTCCATCGCGATGAAGGGGAGCCCCGTGCGCTCGTCCACGCCGGCCGCGACGACGTCGACCACGTGATCGCTCTCGATCACCGCGCCGACGCGCGCCTCGCGCTCGAAGCGCATGCGGCTCGTGGGGTCCTCCACGAGCCACGGGTGCATCACCTTGAGCGCGCGCTCGCGCCCGGTCGACTCCTGACGCGCGACGTACACGCCTCCCATCCCGCCCTCGGCGAGCGGCCGGAGGATGGTGTACTCGCCCGCGAACCGCGTCCCGGGCGCGAGCCGGCTCGGGCCCTGCACGCGCGGCAACCTATCAGGTCCGAGCGACCGCGGCCGCTCGGGTGGTCATGGCGTCGCGACGCGCGCGATCCGATCGAGGATCGGCGCCGCGACCGGCGCGTGCGCGGTCAGGTACGCCTCGAGCGGATCCACGTCGACCGGGCCCGCCGTCCGCTCGGTCCCCTCGCGGAACACCGAGAAGCCGTCGCCGCCGTCCGCGAGGAAGCTGTTCACCGTCACGCGGTAGCTCGCCGCGGGGTCGAGGGGCGCGCCCTCGACCGTGATCGTCGCCGGGTCGATCCGATCGCCGAGGGGCCGCGCGGGGTCCCACGCATAGCGGAGGCTGCGCGAGGGCGCGAGGATCATCGAGCGCTCGACGCCCGTCGGGGTCGTCCACTGCTGCTCGAGGATGCGCTCGAGCTGCGCGCCGGTGAGGGTGAGGGTGATGAGGTTGTTGCCGAACGGCTGCACCGCGAACGCCTCGCCGTAGGTCACCTCGCCGGCCTGCTCGCCGCCCGAGAGCT
>JAYRVK010000028.1:0-5005 GCA_041918555.1 Sandaracinaceae bacterium | reverse complement strand
GTACGTCGTGTTGTCGGTGCGCCGCGGCCAGCTCGCGCGCACGTGCGCCTGCCCGCCCTCCGGCGAGATCGCGAGCAGCCGCACAATGCGGACGATTTCGACGTGCGCGCGCTGTCCACGGCCGCGCCGGCGCGCCTCCTGGACCTCGTCGAGGATCAGGAGCCGATCCCCGACCGGCGAATAGGTGGCGGCGAGCACCGTCCCGAGGGTGAGCCCGCGGATCGGGAGCGCGCGCCAGGTGCGCGCCGCGAGCTCGTAGCGCCAGAGGTCGCGCCGCTCGCCGCCGCCGAGCGCGTCGCGCCCGCCGATCGTGAAGAGCGCGCCGTGCGTCGCGGAGAGCACCGCGGCGTGGCCCTCGCGCGCCGGCGGCGCGGCGCCGCTCTCGGCGAGCACGTCCTCCGCCGCGAGCGGCGTGACCTGACACGGGGGCTGAGGGCAGTTGCCCGAGGGGTCGAGGAACTGCCCGTCGAGCTCGAGGAGGACGCGCTCGACGAGCGCGCCGCCGACGAGCTTCGCGTAGCGGAAGCCGTCTTGCTCGTGGAGCCACCGCCCGGTCTCGGCCGCGGCGATCCACGGCCCGGGGTCGTTCGCGAAGTGCTCGAGCCCGGGGAACGGCCGGAGCTCGTTCGGCTCGATCGTGAACCCTCCGAGCTGGACGAACGGCGCGTCGAAGCGCACGCCGCCGCAGCGGAAGAGCGCGGGGAACGCGAGCCACGGCTGCGGCACGTGCCCGCGGCAGTACGGACAGATCCGGCTCCCGCCGAGGAACGGTGCGAACGGGACGAAGCACGGGAACGGCTCGCGCGTGGTGATCGGCGGCTCGATCGCGCCGCTCCAGTAGTAGCTCGCGCGCTGGCGGAACTCGGCGCCGAACGCCGGGAGGTCGTCGAAGTCCAGCATCCCGGCCGCGCCGGGGGTGTGGGTCCAGAGCACGCCGGGGATCGCCGCGCCCGGGGTGAAGATCTCAAGCTCGACGGTGGGGGTGCCCGGATCGTCGGCGATGTCGGTGCGCAGCCACCGCGGCACGTCGGCGTCGAGAAGCGCCCAGCGCAGCGCGCGATCCTGATCGAAGCTCCCGGTCGGCGGGCCGTACGCGTCGACCATCGTCGGGTTGGTGCCGAGGCCCGACTGGGAGGTCCAGCGCCAGGGGATCGTCTCCTCGGGCTCGTCGTGAGCGGCGAGGTCGAGGAGGGTGCAGCCGCCGTCGCCGGGCCCAATCGGTTCACCCGTGCAGTTCTGCCGGGAGTCCGGTGAGTTGTCGCTCGCCCCAGAGCACCGGCAGAACCGCAGCGTCGTCCGCCCGGACAGCGTCCGCGTGCACACGCCCGCGACGCAGTCGTGGCCCGCCGCGCAGTCGGCCGCCCGCACGCACGCGACGGGCGCGCCCTCGGTGCCGACGCGCGCGTCGTAGCCGATCCGGTCCATCGACGTCGTGCGCCGGCCGAGCGGGCTCGTCGAGGTCCGGCCGACCGTCAGGAAGGTCTCGGCGCATGGCGCGGGGTCGCACGCGTCGCCGAGCGCGGCGCGGCCGAGCTCGAGCTCCGCCTCGAGGTTGCAGTTCTGCTGCGCGGGGTTCGGGCGCTCGTCGCAGTTGTCGCACGCGTCCCCGTGGCGGTCGCCGTCCGTGTCGGCCTGGTCCTCGTTGGCGACGCCCGGGCAGTTGTCGCAGGCGTCGGGGACGTCGTCCCGATCCGCGTCGCGGGCGTCTTGTCTCGGCTGACCACCGCCCCCGTAGGACACGACCGGGTTCGCGCACTGCTCGATCGGCCGCCCCTGCGCCTCGCAATCCGACGGGGGGCAGATGTCGCAGTGATCGCCGAACCCGTCCCCGTCGCGATCGAGCTGATCCGAGTTGGCGAACGGCAACGCATCCGCGGCGCGCTCCGCGGGGACTTGGCCGGGCGTGCAGTTGTCGCAGAGGTCGACGATTCCGTCCGCGTCTCGGTCCGACTCGTCGAACGTCGGTGTCGACGCGACGTCCTGCAAGGCACGCGCGCACTCGATGCTGACCGGGGCACCCGCTGCGAGCGGCGTGGTGCGCTCGGGCGTACGGGGCGCGATCCAGTCGTACGAAGCCGCGCAGAAGAGGAGGGAATCCGACAGATCGTGGCTCGCTTGCCAGCGCGCGGGGCACGTATCGCAGGCGTCGCCCCGACCATCGCCGTCACGGTCGCGCTGATCGAGGTTGCGGTACTCGTAGTGCCAGCGGCCCTCGGGTGGAGGATCGCAATTGTCGTTGCCGGTCGGGAGCCAGCACTCCCCGGCGAGCGGAGGCACCGCCTCGACGCAGGAAGCGCCACCCACCGAGCGCGGCACGACGCGGTGCTCGGAGAGTCCGTCCCCGTCCGCGTCCACGTAGCCGGGCCGTGAGGCACCGGACGGCTCGCGCGCGTCGACGAACCCGCGATGGATGCCGTCGCCGTCCGGATCCAGGAACGACGCGAGGTGTCGCCGCGTCGCAGGGGTGAGCGGCGCGGAGTAGACGACGTCGCGGGCGAGCCACGCGCCCCCGAGGTTGATCGCGACCACGTGGTGGACACCACCGAGCGGGAGCAACAGCGGCGCGCCGAAGTCCACGTGGCCCGCGCCGCCGTTCGAGACGCCGTCCCCCCAGAGGTGCGAGGCCACGGACACGGTCCTCCCGTCGGCCGTGACCACGCTCGCGAGCGGATCCCCGGGTCCCATGAGCGAGAGCGCGGTCGAGGCGAGGGCCACGCGGCGCTCCCCGTTCGACGCCGACCCCGACTCCGTGTCGCCGAACCCGACGACGTCTCCGAGGCGTCCGACGATGGCGGCCACGTCGGCGTCTGGTACGGGCGTCGTCGGGTCGTAGTCCGTCGCGAGCGGGATCGGAGTGATCGCCGACTCGTCCACGCGCTCCGACAACAGCAAGAACTGGTGCGACCCGGCGACCGCGTCGTCCGCTGCGAGCGGAGCGGTGCAGCGCTCGAAGTAGTCCTCCCAGCTCCGAATGTTGCCCTTCCCCGCGGTCTCCTGCTCGTGGAAACACCGCATCCCCGCGTCGGTGGGCCCCCACAGACAGCCCGCGGCCCCCTCGCAGTCGATCTGCGTGCCCCACACGCCGCATCCGCCCCGGACCCCGAACGCCGGATCCGCGGTCGAGTAGTACGAGGGCAAGGGACCCGTGCGGCTGGGGGGGGGCACGAGGTAGCGCCGCGCCTCTGCGCCGGTCGGGTCGGCGTCGATCGCCGGGTGCGGGCAGCACGCCGCGATGCCCGAGAGGCGCTGCTCGAAGCAGGCGACCGCGTGCCGGATCAGCGTCGGCCCGTCCGCGAGCGGGCGGAGGCCGAACCACCACTCCTGCGACGCGGCGCCCGTCTCCGGCGCGCGGCCCCGGAGGGTGAGGTGGCCGTACTCCCACCGCCCGCTCTGCTCCGCGAGGCGCTCGTTGTGCGTGACCACCAACGTCGGGGTGATCACGGTCGCGTTCACTTCGCAGCGAAGGGACCCGTCCCTCAGCGGGACCGCCGCGCAGGCGACCGCCTCGTACCGCGACTCGGTGGCCAAACCGCCGCGTCCATCGGCGACCTCCACCTCAGCCTGCGTGCCGCTGATGTCCCCCCCCCCGGGTGGCGGCGTGCAGCCGGCCACGAAGAGCCAGAGCAGCGCCGTCCCCTCGCTCGAGCCCGCTCGGATCCTCGGCATGTCGTTCACCCCCGCGGTCGGACCTGGCCTCCACGATTGCACCGCGACGCCGATGCTGTCGAGGGCGGCTCCTCGGCTCGACTCTCCGGGGAGCTCACCGCCTCGCATCGCGAACGTCGCGTCGTGGGCACCGCACCGTCCAGATCGACCCCGGTCATGACCCTGGTCACAATCCGACATGACCATCGTCTCCAAGAGCGCGCTCGAGGCGCGAATGCTCGAGTATCTCCGGCACGTCGAGCAGACCGGGGAGGAGCTGATCGTCACGGACAACAACCGTCCGGTGGTCGAGATCGTCGCGATCTCCGTCCGTCAGCCCGCGTCGAGCGCGTTCGCCGACGTGCGAGGACGCGTCGTCTATCACGAGGACCTCCTCGCGCCGACCGAGAGCGAGTGGACCGAGACGTGATCGCGCTGGACAAGCGTTGCTCTGGTGGGCGCTCGATCCCGAGCGCCTGTCCGAGACGGCGATCGCGACGTGCGAGCGGATGGAGCGCGAGGGCGGCTTCGCGAGCGCGATCTCGATCTGGGAGCTCGCAATCACGGTGAAACGCGGGAAGCTCGAGCTTCCGCTGCCCATCGACGAGCTCGCGCGGCGGATCGGGCAGACCGCGGTCGTCGAGCTGCTGCCGGTCGACACGAACATCTGGCTGCGGAGCGCGGCGCTCGAGTGGGAGCACCGCGACCCGGCCGACCGCGTCATCGTGGCGACGGCGCTCGAGCGAGGGCTGCCGCTGTTGACGAAGGACGAGACGCTGCGCGCCTTCCCGGGAGCGACCTGCATCTGGTGATGCCGAGCGCGCAGCGTCGAGTCTCTGGAGAAGATCGCGCCGACCGGCGGTATGCTGGCCCCACCGTGAGCGACGACCGCACCCTCCACGAAGCCACCCTCTCGCGCTCCCGCCTGATCGGCGGCGCGAAGACCTCCCTCGTCGTCTACTTCGCCGACAAGACCGAGGTGGTTCCGCTCGAAGAGGGCGTGCCGCTCGTCCTCGGCCGCAGCAAGCCCGCGGACATCGTCGTCCCCGAGGAGAAGCTCTCGCGCAAGCACGCGCGCTTCACCGCGGTCGAGGAGGGCGTCCGCGTCGAGGACCTCGGGTCCACCAACGGCACGCACCACCGCGGCAAGCGCATCGACACGGTGCTGCTCGCGCCCGGCGACTCGGTGACGCTCGGCCGCGTCACCGTCTCGGTGAACCAGGCCGAGGGCCGCACCAACCTCCTCGGCGACTTCCTCAGCTACCTCGAGCTGCGCGAGCGGCTGCGCGAGGAGATCGTCCGCACGCGCACGTTCCGCCGCGGGGTGACCGTGCTCTTCGTGCGCGGCGTCGGCGAGGGC
>JAYRVK010000027.1:0-2406 GCA_041918555.1 Sandaracinaceae bacterium | reverse complement strand
GGCCGTCGGGCGAGGGGGACCCATCGCCCCGCGATGGGGTCGAACGCGGGGCAGCGCGGTCGGACGAGGGTGGGGGCCGCGCGCGCCGCGTGCGCGTGGGGGTGGGGGCGCGCAGCCCCCTCGGAGACTCAGAGGGTGTCGATAAATCGATCGAGGCCAGGCCGGCGCGCAGCGCCGGCTGTCGGCCGAGGGGGTCCCCACGCGGAGCGTGGGGAGCGAACGCGCGCAAGCGCGTTCGCGCTGGGGGAAGGGGGTGAAACCCCCTTCGAAAACTCAGTAGGCCTTGGGCAGCCCGAGCACGTGCTCGGCGACGTAGCTGAGCAGGAGGTTGTTGAACACGAAGACGGTGGTGTCCCGCAGCTTGCGCTCGACGTGATAGTCGGCGCTCAGCGCCCAGCCCCCGAAGGTGGTGAGCGCGGCGCGCGCCGTCTCCCACGCGGCCTCCGACGCGAGGATCTTCGCGAGCGCGGAGCGCCCGCCGGCCCCGGGATCGCCCGCCGCGATGAGGCGCAGCGCGTCCCAGCGCATGAGGTCGGCGGCCTCGACGCTCGCGTACGCGCGCGTCAACGGATATTGCACGCCTTGATTGGCCCCGATCGGCCGGCCGAAGGTGACCCGATCCCCCGCGTGCGCGAGCGAGCGGTCGAGGAGGAAGCGCGCGTGGCCGAGCGCCTCCGCCGCGGCGAGCACCCGGCGCGGCGCGAAGCCCTTCATCAAGCACTTGAGCCCGGCGCCCACGGGTCCCAGCCGCACCGCGTCGGGGACGCGCAGCCCGTCGAGGTAGACGCTCGTGGTCATGCGGTTCGTGATCATCTCGATCGGCTGGATCTGGATCGCGCCGCGGTGCTCCTCGAGGTCCAGGAGGAACAGCGTCGGGCCCTCCTCCGTCGCGACGAGCAAGATCATCAGGCGCGTGTGCTCCGCGAGCGAGATGAGCACCTTGCTCGCGTCGAGCACCCACCCGTCGCCGTCGCGCCGGCCCTTGCTCTCGAGCGTGCTCATGTCCGCGCCGCTGTCGGGCTCGGTCGCCGCGACGCTGAGGAAGCGGACGGAGCCGTCGACCACGCCGGGGAGCCAGCGCGCGCGCTGCTCGTCGGTCCCGTCGCGCACGAGCGTCCCGCAGATCGCCATCTGCGCGTTGACCGTGGTCGCGTCGCCGCCCGCGCGGTTGATCTCCTCGACGACCACCGACGCGACCGCCGCGCCGACGTCGGCGCCCCACGGCTCCGGGACGAGCGTCCCGAACCAACCGCCCCCGGCCATCGCGGCGAAGAGCTCGGTCGGGAACGCGCGCGCGGCGTCGAGGCGCCGCCAGTAGTCCGGGCCGAAGGGCGCGAGCGTCGCGCGCAGCGTGCGCCGCACGTCGTCGAGCTCGGGCGCGTGATCGGGCGTCGTCATCGCCCGCATCCTAGCCGACCGCGAGGCCCACGATCCGGCAGGCGATCCCGGAGAGCACGCCGACCGCCGCGCCGTACATCGCGGCGTCGTCGCTCGACGCGTTGCCCGCTTGGCTGCGCTTGAACACGCCCTGCGCGATCGCGGCGAGGCGGAAGAGGCCGAACGCCTTGAAGAACGGCCAGTCGGCTCCCACGCCGGCGCGCCCCGCGTGCGCAGAGTAGCGCTCGACGAAGCGCGCCTCGCTCGGGATCCCGGTCGCTTCGAAGTCGACGCCGAGCAGCCCGCCGACCCGGGGGATCTGCACGTCGTACAGCATGCACGTGTACGCGAGATCCGCGAGCGGGTGCCCGAGCGTCGAGAGCTCCCAGTCGATCACCGCGAGGCACCGCGGCTCCGTGGGATGGAAAATCAAGTTGTCGAGCCGGAAGTCGCCGTGCGCGAGCGTCGTCTCGTCGGTCGCGGGGAGGTGCGCGGGGAGCCACGCGAGGAGCGCCTCCATCGCGGGCACGGGCTGGGTCTCGCTCGCGCGGTACTGCTCGCTCCAGCGGCGGATCTGGCGCTCGACGTAGCCGCCGATCTTTCCGTAGTCCGAGAGCTCCGTGGCCTCGAGGTCGACCGCGTGGATCGCCGCGAGCACGCGCGCGAGCTCTTCGTAGATCGCCGCGCGCTCCTGCGGCGCCAGGCCCGGGAGCTGGACGTCCCAGAAGATGCGGCCGTCGACGGGGTCCATCAGGTAGAAGGGCGTCCCGATCACCGAGGCGTCCTCGCAGAGGGCGTGGACCCGCGGCACCGGCACGTCGGTCGCCGCGAGCGCGGCCATCACGCGGTGCTCGCGCTCGACCTGGTGCGCCGACGGAAGGAGCGCGCCGGGGGGCTTCTTGCGCAGCACCCAGCGGCGCGCGCCGTCGGTCAGCCAGAAGGTCGGGTTGGACTGCCCGCCGCGGAACTGACGCACCGTGAGGGCCACCGCGCCGAGGTATGCGGCGAGGCGCGCCTCGTCGAACCGGT
>JAYRVK010000026.1:0-2033 GCA_041918555.1 Sandaracinaceae bacterium | reverse complement strand
GGATCGGCGGCGAGCCCGGCGCGGAGCGACGCGAGCGCGGTGTCGGTCTCACCCCGCGCCTGCGCCTGCTCGGCGAGCCGGAAGTGCAGCGAGGCCGCGAGCACGCCCTCGGCGCCCGCCTCGAGGAAGCGCCGCGCCTCCTCGGCCGCCGCGTCGACGTCGCCGGCCACCTCGCACGCGAGCATCCGCTCGTAGCGCAGGAGCGCGTCGTCGGGCCGCACCGCGAGGGCCTCGTCGTAGAGGCGGCGCGCGCCCTCCGGATCGCCGAGCGCGACGTTCCGCACGCGCGCGGCCTCGCGGAAGAGGGCCGCGGCGCGCGCGGCCGCCGCCGCCTCGTCGCGGAAGCGCTGGATCGAGAACGCGCCCGAGCGCTGCCCGCGATCCTCACCCTTGGCGGCGGCGCGCGCGAGCCGAGCCTGCGCCTCGAGGGCGGCCGCGAGCTCGTTCGGGCGGTCCGCGCCGCGGGCCAGCCGCTCGAGCTCGCGCAGCACGCGCCAGCGCGCCGCGGGCTTGGACAGCGCGTCGCGCAGCGCCGCGATCGCGCCGTCGACGTCGCCGGCCTTCTCGCGGGCCCGCGCGACCTCGAGCCGCAGGAGCGTCGAGAGGACGGGATCGCCGACGAGGTCGGCGCGCGCCTCCGTCACGCGGAGCGCGCCGGCCTCGTCGCCCCCCGACAGCAGCTCGTGCTCGAGGAGCAGCGCGAGGTCCGAGGCCTCCGCCGCCTGCTCGAACGCCGCGGCGAAGACCTTCTTGGCCTCCTCGGTCTCGCCGAGCTGATCGCTCATCAGGATCGCGCGGTTCGCGAGCGCGGAGGCGGCCTCGCGGGGATTGGTCGCGCTGCGGGCCTCCGCGTCGTAGAGGCGCAGGAGGTTCTTCGTCGAGCGGCGGCGCTCGAAGAGCGTGAGGAGCGCGATGAGGGGGGGCCGGAAGTGCGGGTCGAGGTTGTACGCCGAGAGGTACTCCCGGACGGCCTGGGCCTCGTTGCCGAGCGTGTGCTGCGCGAGGTGACCGATCTCGTACTGGATCACGGCCTTTCGCTCGCCGTCCGCCGTCGCGTCCAGCTCTGTGCGGAGTGCTTCGATCCGCTCTTCCGGGGTCGGCATCGAGTGCTGCGTACGATATCGGGGAGGCCCGGGAAATTCTACCGAGATCCGCCTCAGCGGAGGGTCGAGACGGCCGCCTCCGCGGCCCGGACGAGGCTCCCGTCGGCGAGCATCGCGGCCACCGCCTCGATGTCCCGGTAGAGCGGGCGATCCTCGGTGAGGGTCGGGACCGTGGATCGCAAGTGTACTTGCGCCGCGCGGACCCCCACCGCGGGCCGGAGCGGTGCGCGCAGATCGAGCCCCTGCGCGGCCACCATCGCCTCGATGGCGAGCACCTGCCGGACGTGGGTCGCGACCTGCCGCGCCTTGCGCGCCGAGATGCTCCCCATCGACACGTGGTCCTCCTTGCCCGCGGAGCTCGGGATCGAGTCCACCGACGACGGATGGCAGAGCACCTTGTTCTCGCTCACGAGCGCCGCCGCGGTGACCTGCGCCATCATGAAGCCCGAGTCGAGGCCGGTGTGCGGCGCGAGGAACGGCGGCAGGCCGCTCGACATCGCGGGGTTGACGAGCTGCTCGATCCGCCGCTCCGACGCGTTGGCGAGCTCCGCGATCGCGATGGCCGCGGTGTCGAGCGCGATCGCGAGCGGCTGCCCGTGGAAGTTGCCTCCGCTCACGATCTCGTCCGTCTCCGCGAACACGAGCGGGTTGTCGGTGGCCGCCACGATCTCGCGCTCGAGCACGGCGCGCGCCCACGCCAGCGCGTCGCGCGTGGCCCCGTGGATCTGCGGCATGCACCGGAGCGAGTAGGGGTCCTGCACCTTCTTGCAGTCCCGGTGGCTCTCCATGATCTCGCTGTCGGCGAGGAGCGCGCGCAGGTTCGCGGCGCTCGCGGCCTGGCCCGGGTGGGGCCGCACCGCCTGGATGCGCGGATCGAAGGGCCGCATGCTCCCCTGCAGCGCCTCGAGGCTCATCGCCCCGACGAGGTCC
>JAYRVK010000025.1:0-9076 GCA_041918555.1 Sandaracinaceae bacterium | reverse complement strand
GCGGCGCGATACCCTGAGGGCGTGCGCCGTTGGGCCTTGGCATGTGGCTCCGTGCTCGCGCTGGCCGGGTGCGACGCGCCGACCCAGCTCCTCGTGATCGTCGACTCGGATCTCGGAGACGCGCTCGCGGTGGTCGAGGTGGCGGCGTCGTCCGAGGGCGCGCTCGCGACGACGCGGCGCTTCGAGCTGGCCTCGACCGGGCTCCCGTTCTCCTTCGGCGTGGTGCCCGCGGGCGACGCGGGCGGGGTCCAGCTCCACGCGGTCGGGCTCGCCGCGGACGGCGCCCCGCTGCTCTCCCACTCCGTCGAGACCGAGTTCGTGCGCGGGCGCACGCTCCGCCTCGAGCTCCCGCTCGCGCGCGCGTGCCTCGAGGAGCCCTGCCCGGCGGACCATCTCCGCTGTGTCTACGGGACTTGCGTGGATCGTCGGGTCGATCCGGCGACCCTCGCCCAGGGCGACGGCGCGCCGGAGGGTCTCTTCGACGGCGCGACCGCCCTCCCCGACGCGGGGCCGGGCCCGGCGATCGACGCGGGCTGCGGCGCGCCCTGCCACGACCCCGCGAGCCCTTGTCGCGTCGGGCAGACGCGCTGCGAGCCGGACGCGCTGCGCTGCGAGCTCACCGAGACGCTCCCGGAGGGCGCGTCGTGCGGGGACGGCCGCGCGTGCGACGCCACCGGGCGCTGCGGAGCCGGGTCGTGAGGGCCGCGCTCGCCCTCGCCGCGCTCGCGCTCGCCGCGGGCCCCGCGTGCGCGCAGGACGCGACGCCCCCCGAGGACCCTGCGGCCGCCGAGGCGCGGGCGCTCTTCGACCGGGGCCGCGCGCTCGCGGAGGAGCGCCGCTTCAGCGAGGCGGTCGAGTCCTTCGAGCGCTCGCTCGAGCTCGTGGAGCGCCCCTCGACGGTGTTCAACCTCGCGCTCTGCCACTACGCGCTCGAGCGCTACGTCGAGGCCGTCGCGGCGCTCGAGCGCTTCGAACGGGTCGCGGACCCGGACGCGGACGCGGAGAGCGGTCCCGACGCGCGCCGCACGCTCGCGCACGCCCGCGCGGCGATCGCGCGGCTGGTCGTCGAGGTCGAGCCCGCGGACGCGGCGGTCACCCTCGACGGGGCGCCCATCGAGGGCGGGGCCACGCGCGAGCGCGCGCTGAACCCCGGGCCGCACGTCCTGCGCGTAGAGGCGCCCCACCACGCGACGGCGCTGCTCGAGCTCGACGCGGCGCGCGGCGAGGCGCTGCGGCGCGCGATCGCGCTCGAGCCCACGCGCCGGCCGGCCGCGCTCGAGGTCGAGGTCGACGGCGCGCCGGGCGCGGTGATCGAGGTCGACGGCCGCGCGGTCGGGACGGGCCGCGCCGCGCTCGACCTCGACGCGGGCCGCCACGAGGTGCGCGCGATCCCACCCGGCGGCGCGCCCATCGTAGAGGTCGTGGCGCTCGACTGGAACGAGCGCGTGCGCCTCGCGCTCCTCGCGCCCCCCCCCGCCACCTCCGCGGCCGCGGAGGCGGCGCTGTGGGCGGCGCTCGGCGGCACGCTCGGCGCCGCGGTCGTCGCCGTGATCGTCGCCGTCGTCGCGACGCTGCCCGCGCCCTCGCCGAACGGCGGCTCCACCTACACGGTGCGCGGCGTGGGCGGGGGCGGGGTCGGGATGGTCCCGTGTGCGCGGCGGCCGCGCGCACGCCGCCGGAAGAGACGCGCCTCCCCGCGGGGACGCGCGTGGGGGGTCGCTTCGTGATCGAGGGGCTCCTCGGCGAGGGCGGGATGGGCGCGGTGTACGCGGCGCGCGACGGCGTGATCGATCGGCGGGTCGCGCTGAAGATCCTCCACCTGCCGACCCAGAAGGCGTCCGCGCGCTTCCGCGCGGAGGCCGCCGCGGCGAGCCGCATCTCGAGCCGGTTCGTGTCCGCGGTCCACGACTACGGCCGCGACGAGGCGCTGGGCTGCGAGTACCTCGTGATGGAGCTGCTCGACGGCCGGCCGCTCGACGCCGTGCTCCGTGCGGAGGGCGCGCTCTCGGCCACGCAGGCCGCCGCGATCGGCGCGGACATCGCGGAGGCGCTCGCCGCGGCGCACGCGGCCGGCGTGATCCACCGCGACCTCAAGCCGGGCAACGTGTTCGTCCTCGCCGACGGCGGGGTGAAGGTGATCGACTTCGGCATCGCGCGGCTCGCCGCGCCGGACGGCCCGCGCCGCGCGGAGGACACCCACCACGACGTGATCCTCGGCACGCCGGCGTACATCAGCCCCGAGGCGGTGCAGGGCGGGGTGGACGTCGGGCCGGGCGCGGACCTCTACGCGCTCGGCGTGATCCTCTTCGAGCTGGTCGCGGGCCGGCCCCCCTTCCACGACCCCGTCGCGTCGGCGCTCTGCGCGATGCACCTGCGCATGGCGCCGCCGGCCCTCGCCGAGGTGCGGCCCGACGCGGTCCTGCCCGAGGCCTTCGAGCGGCTCGTCTCCGCGCTGCTCGAGAAGGACCCCGCGGATCGCCCGCGCGCCGCGGACGAGGTCGCGGGGATCCTGCGCTCGCTCGGCGGCGACACGACGTCGCTCCGGCTCGCGGGCCTCGCCGATCCGGAGGCCGGCGCCCGCACGAGCACGGTGTCGCGCACGCGGCCGGTCCGCTCGCGGCGCGCGCCGCTCCTCGCGGCGATCGGGGTCGCGCTCCTCGCGATCGCGCTCCTCGCGGTGGTGGTCCTCGTCCTCTTCCGCGGCGAGCCCCCCACGCCTCCGGTCTCCGAGGCCCGCACGCCGCGCGCGCCCGTCACGGCGCCGCCGCCGCCGGCTCCGCCGGAGCCCGCGATCGCGGCGCCGCGCGTGGTCGAGGTCCCCGTCGCGCTCGTCCCCGCGGCCGCGACGCTGACCCTCGACGGCGCGCCGGTCGCCTCGCCGCTGACCCTGCCCGACGACGACAGCGAGCACGCGCTCATCGCGAGCGCGCCCGGCTACCTCGACGAGGCGCGCGCGGTCCGCGGCGCGCGCGATCGGGCGATCGCCATCACGCTCCGTCGCGCCCCGCGCCGCCGCGCGCTCCCGGCGAGGCTGCGGGAGTGGTGAGCGCGCGCTCGATCGCGTCCACGAGGCGTGCGGGCGCGCCGCTCGCGCGGAGCTCGGCGAGGGTCCACCACGCGTGCGCGTCGTGCTCGTCGGAGCGCGCGACCTCGCCGCGCAGGCGCCGCGCGCGATAGACGATCACGGCCATCGGCGCCTCGCCGCGGCGCGCCGTGTACGCGTCGATCGGCCGCGGATCGAGCGCGACCTCGAGGCCCGTCTCCTCCTGGATCTCTCGGGCGATCGCGTCGAGCGGCGCCTCGTCCGCGCTCACGCGACCGCTCGGCGTCTCCCACACGCCCGCGCCGGCGTCCCGGCTCGGCGAGCGCCGCATGGCGAGCACGCGATCCCCATCGACGATCACCGCGGCCACCGCGAGCACGAAGCGCATGCCTCACCGGATCCATCCTTCGCGGGGCGGGTCAACGATTCCGCAAATTGGAGATCGATCGAATTCGCTTTCTACGATTCATCGTCCAGACACGGCGCGGCACCCGCACCGTCCACGAGGAGGATTCGTCGCTGATGAGCGTGATCCCGATCCGTCCGTCGTTCGCCAAGAAGGGTCCCAGCCCGGCCGACGAGAGGCCCACGCGCGAGGTCCTCGCGACCCTCGCCGAGCTCCTCCTCGGGCCCCGCGTCGACGTGCCGATGCCCGCGGTCGCCGATCTGCTCAGCGCGGCGATCGCGCTGGCCGAGGGCAGTCGCAAGAAGTCGATCCTGCCGCTCGCGATCGCCCCCGCGGAGCTGGTGCTCGTCCGGCGCGGCTCCGACGCGCTCGTGAGCTACTACGTCTCGGACGGCACCCCCGACGTCCGAGTCCTCGACCGCGCGCTCCCGCTGCGCTCCCTCCTCGAGGGGACGGCGGCCGCCGCGACGCGCCTCGCCGCGTCCGATCCGGACCCGACCTCGCGTCAACTCGTCTTGCGACTCGCGGATCGCGCACGCGACGTCGAGATCCGGCCGATGCGCTCTGCGCCGCCCCCGATCCTCAAGCGCGGCGGCGCGCTGGAGCGCCCGCCCGAGGAGGTCCCGCTCGCGTTCGGCTTCGAGGCCTCGATCGGCCCCCTCGTCGATCCGCCGCGCGAGAGCGCCGCGATGTGCTCCGACGTCCACGCGCTCTTGTTCGACGGCTCGCTGTGGATGTGGGCGCGCGATCGCCGGATCCCGCTCGTCCGCGGGCCGATCATGCTCGCGGTCGCCCGGATGGTCGCGGGGGTGCGCGCGCTCCTCGACGCGCACGAGCGCGGACGGCCCGCCAACGTACGGCTCCGCGCCGGCTCCTTCAGCGTCGGGGTCCGCGTCGCGCGGGGCGGCGAGCGCCCCGTGCAGCTCACCCTGGGCTCCCGGGACGCCGCCCAGGTCGCGATCCCCGAGCTCACCGTCGAGGAGGCCGCGCTCCCGATCCTGCGCCTCGCCTCGGACGTGCTCCACGCGCTCGTGTCCGTGGATCGCTCGCAGACGCGGAACCTCCGCGTGACCTCGCTCCGCGAGGAGGTCCGCTCGCTGCGGCGCCGGGCGCGGGTGCGGCCCGAGCCCCCGCGCTCGGTGGTCCACGACGACCCGGAGCGGCTGCGGCTCGCGTGCCGCGCGGCGCTCCGCGAGGAGGGGCCCGAGGCGCTCACGCCCGCGCCGCGCGCCCTGCGCTTCGAGACGCGCTGGGAGGTCGAGGTCGAGGGGCTCGACGCGGCCTCGACGTTCCTCTGCGGCGACCGGCTCGTGGTCGCGACGCCGCAGCACACGGTGGCGCTCGACCGCGAGGACGGCGGGATGATCTGGGGCCACGCGCAGCCCGCGAGCGCGTCGTTCATGACGGGGACGGTGCTCGTGCGGGTCACCGGGGACGGCCGCGTCGCGCTCTGCGACCTCGAGGACGGCGAGTCGTTCGCGCACGTCCGCGTCGCGCCGCGGCTCGGCGGGCCGCCGTGCGGGGTGCTCGCGACCGGCGGGGACGCGCCTCCGGTCGTGATCCTCGCGGAGGGCCGCGCCGGGCTCGTCGCGGTGGACCTGCGCACCGGCGAGCTCCGCTGGCGCCACACGGGCGAGGGCGTCGGCACCTTCGGGCTGCGCCGCGCGGGCCGCATCCTGCTCGTGACCAACGGCGACGGCGCGGTGAGCGCGCTCGACGTGGTCACCGGTGAGCTCCTCTGGCGCCTCGCCGCCGACGGCGAGCGCTTCGTCCTGCGCCCCGCGATCAGCGGCGACGTGGTCGTCGCGGTGAGCGGGGACCCGGGCAGCGATCGCGGGACGCTCTACGGAGTCGACCTCTTCAGCGGCCGCGCGCTGTGGCGGCGGCGCCTCGACGCGGCGCCCGCGGGCGAGCCGATCGCGGCGAGCGACGTGGCCGCGCTCGCGGTCGGCGGCGCGCGCGACGCCTCCCTCGCGGCCTTCGAGCCCGCCGACGGGACGCTGCGCTGGATGGTGCGCGATCCGGGCGTGTCCTGCGGCGCGGCGAGCCTCGTGGTGGATCGCCTGCTCATCGCCAACGCGCCGGCCGGTCACGTGGTCGCGCTCGACCTCGAGGACGGGCGCGCGCGCTGGCAGCGCAACCTCGCGCACCCGGTGGCCGACGACGTGCCGCGGCGGCTCGAGCCGGTGCTCCGCGGCGGCGCGCTGTTCGTGCCGTCGGCCGCGGTCCACGTGCTGCGCCCGCACGACGGGACCTCGATCGGCGAGCCGCTCCCCTCGGAGCTCGTGCCGGACTGGACGCGGGTCGACGAGCGCGGCTGGGTCTACGTCGCGGAGGAGAGCGGCCACCTCGCCGCCCTCGCGCCGCGGCCGACCCTCACCCTGGTCACCTGAGCCGCCCGCGCTTCGAAACGACGAGGCCCGCTCCCTGGCGGAGAGCGGGCCCCTGCTTTCGCGCTTCGCGCGCTCAGTTGCCGGGGTTGGCGGTGTAGTGGAGCGAGTACGCGCCGCGGCCCGAGCCGTCGTAGCTGTTCACGCGCACCGTGTACGTCCCGCTCGCGGTCGTCGTGTAGCTGAAGCGGCTGTTGGTGCCCTCGCCGCCGTCGTCGTCCTGGACGAGCGAGGAGCCGTCGGGCCCGATCAGCCAGAGGTAGGTGTCGAACGCCGTGCTGGTCAGATCGCCCGTGATCGTCCAGCCCTCGCCCGCGTCGAAGGTGAACTCGTCGTAGGGCGAGTCGTCGTCCGGCACGCGCGGGTCGCTGTCCGTCAGCTCGCCGGTCTGCGTCTGATCGACGGGCTCCGGCGACGAGCACGCGACGAGCGCGAGCGCGAGGGTGAGGGTGGTTGCGAGCTTCTTCATGAGTCCTCCGTCGGATGCACGCGGATGCAGGGGCGGCCGGGCGCAGTATACAGATTTCGCCTCGAAACTCTCCCCCGGTTTTCTATTCTTCCCGGTGTGAGCGAGACCGACGCGCCGCGCGGCCACTTCGCGCTGTTCGGGTTCCCGGTGCGGATCCACCCGTTCTTCTGGGTGATCTCGGTGCTGTTCGGCGCCTCGGGTCTCGGGGAGTCGTGGACTCCCGAGGTGCTGTTGCGCATCGCCATCTGGGTGGGCGTGCTCTTCGTGTCGATCCTCTGGCACGAGCTCGGGCACGCGTTCGCGATGCGCCGCTACGGCTACACGCCGTTCATCGTGCTCCACGGGATGGGCGGCGCGACCGCGTGGGGCAAGGGGCCTCCCCGGCCGAGCCCGAAGGTGCGCGTCGTCGTCTCGCTCGCCGGCCCGGTCTTCGGCTTCGTCCTCGGGGGCACGACGTTCGGTATCGCGCTCGTCGCCCGCGGGCACCACTGGGCGCTCGATCAGCTCCTCGAGATGATGGTCCTCGTCAACCTGTTCTGGGGCGCGTGCAACCTCGTGCCGATGCTCCCGTGGGACGGCGGCCACGCGCTGCACGGGGCGCTCGATCACGTCACGGGCGGCCGCGGGCTCAAGCCGACCGCGATCGTCACGATCCTCACCGCGATCGCGATCGCGGGGCTCCTCCTCGTGTTCGTGCCCGGCTGGTGGTGGCCGCTGTTCCTCTGCGGGATCTCGGTGGTGCTCGCGGTCCGCGCGCTGCGCGAGGGCCCGCGCGGGCCGGCCGCCGCCGCGCCCGCGGCGCCGAGCGCCGATCCGATCCGCGCGATCGGCGAGGCCCGCGCGATGCTCGAGCGCGCGGGCGATCCGGTCCAGCTCACCCACGCGATCCTGTGGCGCGCGGACTCGCCGGCGTGGCTCGACGTCGCGCGGAACCTCTTCGAGGGCGTCGCGCCGCGCAGCGGCTCGCCCTCGCAGCGCGCGGTCGCGCTCGAGCTCGCGGCGTGGGCGTACCTCCTCGGCGGCGACCCGCGCTCCGCGCAGGCCGCGGTGACGGGGATGCGGCCGACCCACGATCCATCGCCGATCCTCGCGGCCCTCGTGGCCGCGCGGACCGATCGCCCCGAGGCCGCGCTCGCCGCGGCGCGCGAGATGGACGAGGCCGACGCGCGAGGCCGGATCGAGGCGTGGTCGCTCGTCGCGCTCGGGCGCTTCGACGACGCGCTCGCCGCGATCGGCGACGCGCGCGAGGCGGGCGCGTTCGTGGACGCGGCGCTCTTCCACTCCGACGCGTTCGACGCGGCGGCGGAGCTCGGCGCGCGCCTCTTCGAGCGCTTCGCGCACCCCGAGGACGCCTACAACACGGCGTGCTCGCACGCGCGCGGGGGCCGCCCCGCGGAGGGGCTCGCGTGGCTCGCGCGCGCCATCGACGCGGGCTACGACGACCTCGCGCACCTCGAGGCCGACGACGACCTCGCCGCGGTGCGGGCGCTCGATGGGTACGGCGCGCTGCGCGCGCGGCTCGCGTCAACGTAGCGTGCGGTGTGCGAGGCTCGGCAGGCCGCGGCGCACGCGCGCCACGACCTCGGGATCGATCCGCGCGACCACCGCGCCCTCGCCCTCGCCGTGCTCGGCGAGCACGGTCCCCCACGGGTCGACGATCAGCGCGTGGCCGTAGCTACTCCGCCGGCCGAAGTGGTGCCCGTACTGCGCGGCCGCGAGCACGTACGACTGCGCCTCGATCGCGCGCGCGCGGAGCAGCACGTGCCAGTGGTCCTTGCCCGTCGTCAGGGTGAACGCGGCGGGGATCGCGAGGGCGATCGCGCCCGCGTCGACGAGCCCGCGGTAGAGCTCGGGGAAGCGCAGGTCGTAGCAGACGCTCAGTCCGAGCCGGCCGAACGGCGCGTCGGTGACCACGAGCTCGCGCCCGGGCTCCACGGTGTCGCTCTCCTTGAGCACCGTGCCGTCCGGGAGGTCCACGTCGAAGAGGTGGATCTTGCGGTACACGGCGCGGACCTCGCCGCGCGCGTCGAGGTGCACGCACGCGTTCTTCACCTTGGCGGGGCTCGCGCCGCGCTCCCAGAAGCCGCCGAGCACGAGGTCGACCGCGTGCGCGCGGGCGAGCGCGCGCATCCGCGCGAGGATCGGGCCCCCCTCGGGCAGGGGCTCCGCGAGGGCGAGCTTGCCCTGCTCGGGCCCGAGGTACGCGAAGCACTCGGGCACGAGGACCAGGCCCGCGCCGTCCTCGCAGGCCTGCGCGACGAACCGCGCGGTCTTCTCGAGGTTGGCCTCGACGTCCTCCGTCGAGGTCATCTGGACCACGCCGACCTTGGATGCGCTCACGCGGGCAACCTATCACGGGCCGAGATCGGGTACTCTCGCAGGGCGCTGAATATCAGCGCGGTTTCCCGGTCCAACGCCGAGGCGCGCCTCGGGGCACAATGGATCCGCCCGCGGGGCAGAAGGGGGAGCGATGAGCGACGAGAAGAAGACCCTCGGAGAGGACGACATCGAGACGGAGCGCGGGATCGGTCGCCGCTCGACGATCGGGCTGATCGGCGCGTCCTTCGCGGCGATGGCGGGGGTCCTCGGGATCGAGCCCTCCGAGGCCGAGGCGCAGTGCACCGACAGCGACGGCGGCCAGTGGGCCGACCCCGGCGGCGGCGGCCGGCGGTGCCGGCGGAGCGGCTGCTCCGACAGCGACGGCGGGCGCTGGGCCGACCCCGCGGGCGCGGGACGGCGCTGCGGCGGCGGCGTGCGCGTCGTGCCGC
>JAYRVK010000024.1:0-1816 GCA_041918555.1 Sandaracinaceae bacterium | reverse complement strand
TGGCGCGTCGGCTCCACCGGCGTCCCGCCCTGGCGCGTCGGCTCCACCGGCGTCCCGCCCTGGCGCGTCGGCTCCACCGGCGTCCCGCCCTGGCGCGTCGGCTCCACCGGCGTCCCGCCCGCGCGGCGCGTCGGCTCCACCGGCGTCCCGCCGCCCTGGCGCGTCGGCTCCACCGGCGTCCCGCCGCCCTGGCGCGTCGGCTCCACCGGCGTCCCGCCCGCGCGCGCGACCACCACCACCGCGCCCGGCCGCGCGTACGCGGGAGCCGGCGGCTGATCGATCGGGCACCAGTAGCCCGGGTAGTAGACGTGACGTCCGTTCTCGACGTGGACGACGGGATCGATCCACTTCTCGCCCGCGTGGCCCGCCTCCCAGCGGGCGTCGACCCACACCCACGCGCCGCCGGACCACTCGTAGTGGCCCTCGACCCACACCGCGGTGGTGTCGGGCTGCGCCGGGCGCACGACGACCGCCGCGCGGGGCTCGGGCGGCTGCGCGGTGACGACCACGTACGGGGGCACGTAGACGGCCGCCGAGACCTCGGCGCGCGCGACGCGGCCGCGACCGACGTAGGACACGGTGCAGCCGGCGACCAGCGTCGCGGCGAGGGTCAGGGAGATCACGGCGTGTCGCATCACGGGTTCCTCTCGAGGGGAAGGGCTATCAGAGCGCCGGCGCGGCGTCACCCACCGCGTGCCGGCGACGCTTGGACGAGCCTCGAGCCGAGGTAATCACGCCCACCAAGGAGGCGAGAGCGCCTTCGGTCTGACGCGCGCCCCCGGGTTTGCCACACTGGAGGTGCGCCGCATGACCGCGCACGCGATGACGATGGACGCAGCGATCGACGGATCCCGCACGAGGCCCGAGGCTCGAACCGAGCCCTCGCCGACGACCTGGCGCGGCCACGAGTCGCCGTGGGTGCTCGCCGCGCGGGCCGCCGCGCCCTGGCCGGTGTGGTCCGCGCTCGCGCTGGTCGGCGTCCCGGGCGCCGCGCACGTCCCCGCGCTCTCACACGGGATCTTCGTCCTCGCGGTGGTGCTCGCGGCGATGGGCGCGTGGACCCACCGGCCGGAGCGGCGCTCGGGTCTTCGGTGGGTCGCCGCGGTGCTCGGCACCGGGCTGCTCGGCGAGCTGCTCGCGAACGCGCTGACCGACATGGGCCGCGCGCCGGGCCTCGGCGCCGCGTCCGACGGGGCGCGCGCGCTCTCCGTCTGGCTCATCGCGGTCACCGTGTACGAGGTCGCGCCGATCCTCGCGGCGACCAGCCGCGTCGCGCGCACCGAGCGCCGCTCGCTCCCGCTCGACCTCGCCGCGCACTCGGGGCTGCTCCTCCTCGCCGCCGGCGCGTGGGCCTGGCCGCCGACGTGGGGCACCGCGTGGTTCGTCTCGCCGTGGCTCGCGGTGGCGCTCGCGCTCCCCCTCGCCGCCGCGCGCAGCGGCCCCGAGCGCGAGGCCGCGCTCCCCGCGCCGCACCCCCGCGGCGGGCTCCTCTTCGGGCTGGCCGCGCTCGCCTGGTCGCTGTGGTCGGCGATCGCGCTGCTCCGGCTCGACGCGATCCGCGCGTCGGTCCACGCGATGCGCTGGGGGATCGAGCCGCTCGACGGCGTGCTCCTCGCGCTGCCCCTCGCCTCGCTCGTCCTCTCGCTCGTCGCCGCGGGCGCGCTCCTCGTGCGGGCGCGGCGCGTACGCAGGAGCGCGCACGGGACGATCGCCGACGTCGGCGACGGCGGCGTGCTCCTCGACCGCGGCGGCGACGAGCCGACCTCGGTCGCGATCGCGCAGGGCCCGCTCCCCGAGGCCGGCGCGACGGTGACGC
>JAYRVK010000023.1:0-8882 GCA_041918555.1 Sandaracinaceae bacterium | reverse complement strand
GAGCCCGCCCGCGCGCCCGATGGCACCGGCCGCCAAGCCCGCGGCCCCCGCCACGCCCGCGGCGGCCCCCGCGGCCGCGAAGCCTGCGGCCAAGCCCGCCGCCCCAGCGGCCGCCGCCGCGGCGACCGCGCCGAGCGGCGCGATGGCTGGCAAGCTCGGCGAGCTGGGGCTCACCCCCGATCAGGTCGCCGGCGTGCTCGCGCTCTCGCGCGAGGTGATCGAGCAGGTGGTGTGGGAGGTCGTCCCGGAGCTCGCGGAGACGATCATCAAGGAAGAGATCCGGCGCCTCACCGCGGAGTGATCTCCACGGGGATGGTGCTATGCCCTCCCCTCCATGAGCGCCCTGCCGCCGATCGATCTCGCGTCGCTCCCCAAGCACTTCGACTCCGCCGAGGCCGAGCCGCGGCTCGATGCGCGGTGGGAGTCGCGTGGCGTCTATCGCTACGATCCGACGCGCCCGCGCGAGGAGACCTTCGTGGTCGACACCCCGCCGCCGACCGTCTCGGGGTCGCTGCACATGGGGCACGTCTTCAGCTACACGCACACCGACGTGATCGTGCGGCAGCGCCGCATGCGCGGGATGAACGTGTTCTACCCGATGGGCTGGGACGACAACGGCCTGCCGACCGAGCGCCGGGTGCAGAACCACTTCCACGTACGCTGCGAGCCCGGCGTCCCTCATGTGCCGGACCTCCGGCTCGAGCCCGCGGACGACGCGAAGATCAAGAAGGAGCGGCCGCTCGTCGTCTCGCGCCGGAACTTCATCGAGCTCTGCGACCTCGTCACGCGCGAGGACGAGAAGGCGTTCATGCGGCTCTGGCGCCGCCTCGGCCTCAGCGTCGACTGGAAGCAGGAGTACGCGACGATCGACGATCACTGCCGGCACCTCGCGCAGCTCTCGTTCCTCGACCTCCACGCGAAGGGCCACGTGTACAGCCACGAGGCCCCGACGATGTGGGACGTGGACTTCCAGACCGCGGTGGCGCAGGCCGAGGTCGAGGATCGCCCCAAGCGCGGCGCGTTCCACGACATCCGCTTCGGCGTACGCGGCAGCGAGCGCACGTTCGTGATCTCGACGACGCGGCCCGAGCTCCTGCCCGCGTGCGTCGGCGTGACCGCGCACCCCGAGGACGAGCGCTACCAGGATCTCTTCGGCAAGGAGGCGCTCACGCCGCTCTTCGCCGCGCCCGTCCCGATCTTCCCGAGCGAGCTCGCGGATCCCGCGAAGGGCACCGGCATCCTGATGGTGTGCACCTTCGGCGATCAGACCGACGTGCACTGGTGGCGCGAGCAGAAGCTCGCGCTGCGCCAGATCGTCGGACGCGACGGCCGGCTCGTACCGGTGACCTTCGGCGAGGGCGCGTTCGCGAGCGACGCGCCGGAGGAGGCGAACCGCCTCTACGCCGAGCTCGCGGGGATGAAGGTGAACGGAGCGCGCGACGCGATCGTGGCGAAGCTGGGCGATGCCCTCGTCGCGCCGCCGCGGCCGACCGAGCAGGCCGTGAAGCACTACGAGAAGGGCGACCGCCCGCTCGAGTTCATCACCACGCGGCAGTGGTTCGTGCGGCTCCTCGCGCAGAAGGCCGCGCTGATCGAGCGCGGCGAGCAGATCGGCTGGCACCCCGACTTCATGCGGCTGCGCTACCGGAACTGGACCGAGGGCCTCCAGTTCGACTGGTGCGTCAGCCGGCAGCGCTACTTCGGCGTGCCGATCCCGGTGTGGTACCCGATCGACGCGAGCGGCCGCGTGGATCACGACCGCGCGATCATCGCGCCGGCAGAGGCGCTCCCCGTTGATCCGATGACCGACGCGCCCCCCGGCTTCGACGAGGCGCAGCGCGATCGGCCGGGCGGCTTCACCGGCGATCCCGACGTGTTCGACACGTGGTTCACGAGCTCGCTCACCCCGCAGATCGGGAGCCACTGGCGCCTCGACCCGGCGCGCCACGCGCGCCTGTTCCCCGCGGACATCCGCCCGCAGAGCCACGAGATCATCCGCACGTGGGCCTTCTACACGATCGCGAAGGCGCACCTCCACGACGCGACGATCCCGTGGGAGCACGTGGTGATCAGCGGCTGGATCCTCGATCCCGACCGCAAGAAGATGAGCAAGAGCAAGGGCAACGTGGTGACGCCCTCGCACCTGCTCGACGAGTACGGCGCCGACGGCGTGCGGTACTGGGCGGCGGGCGCGCGGCTCGGGATGGACACCGCGTTCGATCCGCAGGTGCTCAAGGTCGGCAAGCGCCTCGTCACGAAGCTCTTCAACGCGGGGAAGTTCGTGCTCGGCCAGGAGGCGGAGCCGCACCCCATCACGTGCGAGCTCGACCGCGCGTTCGTCCGCGCGCTCGCGGAGCTGCTCGAGCAGGTGGACGCCGCGTTCGACGAGTTCGAGTACGCCAAGGCGTTGATGGCGACCGAGCAGTTCTTCTGGACGCAGTTCACCGACACCTTCCTCGAGCTCACCAAGGCCCGCGCACGCGGCGATCTCGGCGGGCCCGCGGAGCGTGGCTCCGCGGTCGCCGCGCTGCGCCTCGGGATGAGCGTGCTGTTGCGCCTCTTCGCGCCGATCCTCCCGTACATCACGGAGGAGGTCTGGTCGTGGAGCTACGCGGCGCAGACGGGCCACCCGTCGATCCACGCGGCGCCGTGGCCGACCGCGGCCGAGCTCGCCGCCGCCGCCGCGCCGCCCGAGGACGAGGGCCGCCTCGCGCTCGCGATCGCGGCGCTGACCGCGATCAACAAGCACAAGAGCGAGCAGGGCGCGTCGGTCGGGCGCGTGGTCGAGCACCTCGTGCTCGCCGCGAACGGCGCGACGTGCGCCCGGCTCGCCCCGGTGTGGCCCGACGTCGCCGGCGCGGCGCGCTGCCTCGAGCACCGGCTCGAGGAGATTACGGGGCTCGGCGACGGCGCGTTCGAGGTGGTGGAGGCGCGCTTCGCGCCCAAGCCCGCGAAGGAGTAACGCGCTAGAGCAGCTCGAGCTGCCCCGGCAGGACGTGGTCGCCCTCGACGAGCACGCCCTCGAGCTCGAGCAAGAAACGCTTCTTGTCGAGGCCGCTCGAGAAGCCGCCGAGGGTGAGGCCCACGCCGACGCAGCGGTGACAGGGGACGAGGATCGGGATCGGGTTCGCGCCCATCGCCATCCCGATCGCGCGCATGGCGCGCGGGGAGCCCGCGTCGGCGGCGAGGCCGGCGTAGGTGCGGACCTCGCCGCGCGGGACGCGGCGGAGGGCGGTCCACGCCCTGTTCTGGAACTTCGTGCCGCGCAGGCGCACGGGGAGCGCCGCGGGGTCGAGGTGCGCGCCCTCGAAGTAGCCGGCGAGCGGATCACGGATCGC
Organism: Sandaracinaceae bacterium; assembly: GCA_041918555.1. Lineage (GTDB taxonomy): Bacteria > Myxococcota_A > Polyangia > Polyangiales > Sandaracinaceae > JACKEC01. The sequence continues at coordinate 5,544 of JAYRVK010000023.1, read as the reverse complement.
CCGCGGGAGCGCGCGCTCGGGGATCGGGTCGAGCTCGGGCAGCCAGCGGCGCGCCTGCTCGACGCTCGCGGGGACGCCCGCGAGATCGACCATCACCACGCCCTCGGGGACCCACGCGATCCACAGGGTGCCGAACGACCCCGCTGCGAAGGAACACTGGCCCGCGGTCTCCAGTGGGCCCGGCGCGAGCGCTTTGTTACCTTGGTCGAGCATGGCGCGGTGGGTGACGGGGCTGGCGCTCGTGGCGGCGATGGTCGTACCGGGCTGCGGGCCGAGCCTCCGGCGCGTCCAGGACAGCCGCGTGTACTTCGAGCGCTGCTACGCGGCAGACTTCGACGCCCGGATCCCGCTCGCGGAGAAGCATGCCTGCTGGTCGGCGTGGTTGGAACACTACACGGTGGGCCAGCCCGCCGAGCGCGCGAGCTACGCGCGCGAGCGGGTCTTCGCGATCGAGCACGGCGAGTCGGTCCCGCGATTGCCCGGGCTCCCCGAGGCGGCGATCGGGCCGCGGTCCGTGACTCCGATCACGGCGGCGAGCGAGGAGCTCGAGCCGCCGGAGCAGGCGCCCTCCACGATCGACGAGGAGGCGATCGAGCGTCCACACCCGCGGCCGCGCCGCTACGCGTCGCCGGTGCCGCGGACGTCGAACGAGCCCTGCGCGGCCCGCGCGTGCGCGCCCGCGTGGCGATCGTGCGTGGATCGCTGCCTCGAGGAGTCGGAGGAATGCGAGACCGCGTGCGAGGTCGAGCTCCAGGCGTGCGCGCGGGGCTGTTTCTGAGGAGGGCCGGCGGTTTGCCCGGCCGACACCATCGGTGACATAGTCGGCCCGCCTACGTCCCGCGGCTGCCTCGCAGCACGGATACGAAGGACGGCGCGATGGAAACGATCCCCTACATCCTCCTCGGCTGCTCGCTGACCGCGCTCGGGCTGTTCGCGCTCGGCATCCTGTCGACGCTGCGGCACACGAGCCGCCAGCCGTTCTCGCTACCGGACGAGGCCTACCCCCCCGTCTCGCTCCTCAAGCCGCTCAAGGGGATCGAGGAGGGGCTCGAGGAGAACCTCCGGACGTTCTTCGAGCAGGACTACCCCGCCGCGACCGAGATCGTGTGCGCGCCCCCCGCCCCCGGGGCCCGGGGGCGCGCCGCCGCCGGGCGCCTCGCCGCCGACCACCCCGAGATCCCGACGCGCTTCGTGTTCAGCGATCCGAGCTTCGGGCTCAACCCGAAGGTCGCGAACCTCGCGGGGGCGCTGCGCGCGGCGCGGCACGAGCTGGTGCTCCAGTCCGACGCGAACGTGCGCGTGCGCCCCGACTACCTGCGGCGGGTGGTGGCCGAGCTGGTGACCGAGGACGCGCGGCTGTTGAGCTCCATGGTCGCGGGGGTCGGCGAGCGGTCGATCGGTGCGCTCATGGACAACCTCCAGCTCTCGGCGTTCACCGCGCCCGGAACTTGTTTTGCGCTGCACTTCGGCATCGTGTGCGTGATCGGGAAGTCGATGCTGTTCTACCGCGAGGACCTCGAGCAGGTGGGCGGCCTCGAGGTCGTGCGAGACATCCTCGCGGAGGACTACGTCCTCGGGCGCCTCTTCCAGAAGGCCGGCAAGCGGGTGCTCCTCTCGACGACCACCGCCGAGAACGTCAACATCGACTCGCCGGTCGAGCACTTCGTCAGCCGCCACGCGCGCTGGCTCAAGATGCGCGCGGTGGTCCACGTGCCCGGCTTCGTGGCGGACCTCTTCGCGAACCCGACGGGCTTCGCGCTCCTCGCGTTCCTCACGAGCGGGCTCGACTGGCGGTTCGGCCTCGTCCTCGCGGGCATCACGGTGATCAAGTCGATCGCCGACGGCTTCCTCGTGCGGCGGACCCGCGGGGTGCCGCTCTCGACGAAGCATCACTTGTTGACGCCGCTCCGCGACGTCCTGATGCTCGCGATCTGGCCGTACGCCGCGGTCAGCCGCTCGGTCGAGTGGCGCGGCGTTCCGCTCCGGCTCGGCTGGGGTAGCCGCCTGCGCCCGGACGACGGCCCGCTCGCGCTCCGCCTCGTGCGCCGCGTGCTCGCGCCCCTTCGAAGCTGAGCGCGCGTCGCGCTCAGCCGAACATGCACGCCTCGAGCGGCCCGCTCATGAGCGTGTTGTTGTCCTCGAGGCACTCGTTGTAGGAGCCGGTGCCCGTCCCGTCGTCGTCGGCGATCGCCTCCACCGTGAAGTCCATGAACGAGAAGCCGCCGGGCTCGGTGTACTCGAACACCACGACCTCCGAGCGGCCCGGGAGGAGGGTCGTCGTCGTGCGCTGTACGCCGAGCGGGATCACGCGCCCATCGGGGATCGTCGTCAGACGCGCGAACACCGCGATCCCGGGCGGCACCGCGAGCGCGCCTTGGTTCGTGATCGTCACCGCGATCCGCAGGGTGCCCATCGGGATGCACTCCGCTAGTTCGATGTTCGTGATCTGGAGGTCGGGCGCGTCGAAGAGCCCGCCGGGCTGCACGTTCTGGCGGAAGTTGTTCAGGCGCCCGTTCTGCCAGTTGCGCTCCTCCATCCGCGGGACCTGGCCGTCCTCCGTGATGTTCGTGACGTGGTAGGTGTGCTGGTTCCACACGCGGCGCGTGCGCACCCAGTTGTTGTCGGCGTCCTCCCAGATGTCGATCCCGCCGAGCGCGGGGGTGCCGAGGTTCGGCTCGGGGACCACGACCTCGCTCTTCCCGTCGTTGTCGACGTCGACGACGATCGGCATCTCGAGGCGCGTGTTGCTCGAGTGGGTCGCGTCGCGGTAGAGGACCGCGCCCGTGCGCCCGTCGAAGATGCGGAAGCTCGTCTCGTCGGCGTAGACGACCTCCGCGGCCCCGTCGCCCTCGAAGTCGAACACGCTCGAGCCCGTGGCCCGGCTCGAGCAGTCGCGGTTCGGGGCCGTCCACAGGATGTTCGGGCGCGCACAGCCCGCGGGCAGCGGATCGCCGGCGCAGTCGAAGTCGATCACCACGTAGAAGTCGGCGCCCGCGGTGCCGATCTCGGGGCGGCCGTCGCCGTCGAAGTCCGCGATGGTCGGCGGGCCGCTCTCGTTGTTCGCGCACGGTCCGTCGCCCTGGTACGGCATCACGTCGTCCCGCGGGATCGTGACGCGATGGAGCAGCGTGCCGTCGTGCTGGAGCACGAACGCCTCGCCGCGGCGGATGATCACGACCTCGGCCTCGGGGTCGTCGTCGAAGTCCGCGACCGCGTCGAAGCCGTCGCAGGGGAGCGAACCGCCGCACGGCGAGCCCGCGGTGCCGCCGTAGTCGAAGGTCCACACCTCCGCGCCAGTGCGCCCATCGTAGACCGTGTTGCCGGCGATGACCTCGAGGTCGCCGTCCGCGTCGAGGTCCGCGACGGTGGACGACGGGCCGAGGAACGCGTTGTTGCCCACGCCCGCGCTCGGACCGACGGTCACTCGGCCGTTCCAGATCACCGCGCCGGTGAGGCCGTCGAGGACGACGTTGCCGATGATCACCTCGGGCCGTCCGTCGGCGTCGAGATCCGCGAGCGACGGCGCGCCCCCCGAGCCGAGCTGCGCGGAGCCCGGCGCCGTCGAGCGCCACAGCTCGGTCCACGCGCTCCCGTCGTCGGCGGCCCGCGTCCACGCGATCGCGCCGCCGTTGCGGAAGGTGGCGACGATCTCGGGCACCGCGAGGTCGGGCATCGTGTCCGGGTGGAGGTTGCCGACCGCGACCCCCGACGAGTTGTCGACGAACGGGCTCTCGAGGATCGCGTGTGTGTTCATCGTCCCGTCGGCGTTGCACGCGCCGCTGATCACCACGAGCCGGCCGCGATCGGTGCAGCACCCGTCCGTCTGGTAGTCGAACGCGATGAACACGATGTCGGGGATGTCGAGGGTGTCGGTGCGCCCGTCGCCGTTGTCGTCGGTCAGGTTCATCACCGCGGGCGTCATCACCACGTCGTCCCACCGCTGCGACGAGCCGGGCGGCGGATCCCAGTGGCACGCGACGACCGGCGTGAACACGCCGACGGGCGGGCGGAACTCGCAGACCTCCACCGCGTCGCGCGGCACGCACGCGCCGAGGCTCGCGACGCAGATCTCGTCGACCTCGCACTCCTCGGTGAGCGTGCACGGCTCGCCGAGATCGACGCAGCCGCCGCCGAGGCAGGCCTGGTCCGCCGTGCAGCAGAGCTCATCGGCGGCGCCGCAGCGGTTCGCCTCGTCCGCGCACTCGAGGACGCAGCGATCCGTGAGGCACTCCTGCCCCGCGCCGCAGCACGCGCCGCCGCAGATCGGGACGGCGCCGCAGTCGAGCGCGCAGACGCCGGCGCTGCACACGCGATCGCTCGCGCAGCACACCGCGCCGCACGGCGGGCGCGCGTCGTCGCACTCCATCGTCATGCCCGCGTCCTCGCCCGCGCCGGCGTCCGTGCGCGGGCGCGGCACGCACGCCTCGTCGATGCACCGCTCGTCGGGCGCGCAGTCGTCGTCGGTCGCGCAGGGCATCCCGACGGGACCGTTGCAGTCGCAGCCGGAGGCGAGGAGCAGCAGGAGCAGTGCGGCGAAGCGGGGCGGGGTCATCCTCGAGAGGATACCCCCGCTACGGGCGCAGCGCGCAGGTCGGGAACTCGACGCCCGTGGTGCAGCGCACGACCTCGGGGTTGCAGCAGTCCGCGTCCGTCGCGCAGCTCTCCCCGAGCTGCGCGAGCGTGCACGGCCCGCAGAGCTCCGCGTCGCTCGTGCACACCTGGCCGCCCATGCCGTCCCCGATGCAGCCGCAGCCGCAGCAGTCGGAGTCCGTCGTGCACGCGCCGCCGTCCGCGACGCACATCGAGCCGCAGCGCAGCGTGCCGGTCGCGTCGGGCACGCAGATGCCCGAGCAGCAGGTGCCGCCAGTCGCGCACTCTTCCCCGTCGGGGAGGCAGCACACCAGGGCGCCCGAGGGGCCCTCGGCGCAGGTCAGCGAGGGGAACGACTCGGTGCAGCAGTCGGCCGTCGTCGTGCACGTCTCCGCGGGGAGCGTGCAGCTGCCGTCGCCGCCGAGGCAGCGCCGGACGCCCTCGGCGCCCATCACGCAGCCGGTGTCGCCGCCGCCGTTCGGACAGCAGTTCGAGCTCGCGCCGTCGCCGCCGCACACCTCGCCGGGCGGGAGGCACGAGTCGTCGTTGGCGCAGCGCAGGATGTCGCGGCCCTCGGGGGTCGTGCCGCGCACCTCGCACGCGCCCGAGCAGCACGACGCATCCGTGGTGCACGCCTCGTCCTGGAGGAGGCAGCCCCCGAGGCGCTGGCAGGTGGGCGTGCCGGTGTCGTGCGCGTCGAGGCACGCGGTCGAGCAGCAAGATCCGTTGAGCCCCTCGCTCCCGCACGGCTCGCCCGCGACTGCGCAAGCCCCGTTGACGGCGCAGGTCCCCGTCGCGGCGCCGTCGGCGCGGTCGCAGATCCCGAGGCAGCACTCCCCGTCGCTCCGGCACACCTCCGCGCCCACGCGGCAGTCCCCGGAGAACGCGCACCGGCAGTCCGCGCCGCCCGCGCAGGGATCGCCAGCCGGATCGGCGCAGCGCTCGGAGCAACAT
>JAYRVK010000022.1:0-4015 GCA_041918555.1 Sandaracinaceae bacterium | reverse complement strand
GGATCCCGGTGTGGCGGCGCCTCGGGCTCGCGCCGCCGGCGCCCGTCCCGATCCTCTACACGATCCCGCTCCGCGATCCCGACGAGACCGAGCGCATGGCGGCGCGGGAGGCGGAGCGGCCCGTGCTCAAGCTCAAGCTCGGGCGCCGCGACGACGACCTCGCCCGCGTGGAGGCCGCGCGCCGCGGGGCCCCCGCCGCGCGCCTCGTCGTCGACGCGAACGAGGGCTGGGACCTCGCGACCCTCGAGCGCCTCGCGCCTCCGCTCGCCGCGCTCGACGTCGAGCTGATCGAGCAGCCGCTCCCCGCCGCCGAGGACGGCGCGCTCCGCGGCTACCGAGGACCGATCCCGCTCTGCGCCGACGAGAGCTTCCGCGGCGAGGGCGCGCTCCTCGATGGGCTGTGCGATCGCTACCAGGCGGTCAACGTGAAGCTCGACAAGGCAGGCGGGCTGCGCCCCGCGCTCGCGTGCATCGAGCGCGCGCGCACACACGGCCTGCGCGTCATGGTCGGTTGCATGGTGTCTACTTCCCTTGCGATTGCACCGGCGATCCTCGCGGCCCAGAGCGCCGACTGGGCCGATCTCGACGGGCCGCTCTACCTCGCCGCGGACCGCGCGCCGGCCCTCGTCTTCGACGCGCGGTCGCGCGTGCACCCGGCCGACCCCGCGCTGTGGGGGGGCTGACTCCTCAGCGTGCGTCGACGGTCTCGCGCCCCGCCCAGACCACGCGGTAGGGGCGCGCCTGCACCAGGACGAAGCGGCGGTCGCCGCCGGTGAGGAGCACCTCGACGTCGACCGCGTTCGAGCCGTCCGCGCCCATGCGCGGCGCGAAGGTCTGGTGCACGACCTCGAGCTGGCGCGTGAGCTCGAGGACCTCCTCGCGCCGCAGGATCGGCGCGTCCGGGCTCAGGCTGCTGCGCGCGATGAGCTCGGGCTCGCGATCGGGGAGGTAGGTGAACACGAGCCACTGCTCGGGGATCTGATCGCCGACCGCGCCCGTCACGCTCGCGCCGCGCGCTTGGATGTTGATCAGCACGCCGGGCCGCACGGGATCGTAGGGGTTCGCGGTGATCGCGACCCCGTTGCCCGCCGCGTCGTCGACCGCGCGCTGGACGAGCACGGCCATCGCCACGCGCTCGTGGTCGATGCGGTAGTGCTCGCGCTCCTGGAAGGCGCCGAGGTTCCAGACGCTGGCCCACACGTGGCGGAGCGCGTCCGCGAGCTCGGCGTCGGACGCGTCGCGCGCGATCAGCCGCGAGGAGTAGAGCCCCGCGCCGTTGAAGCCGGGGAGGTCCTCGGCGTTCGTGCTCGAGCGCAGGATCACGCGGCCGCTCGGCGTGAGGGAGCGGATACGGTCGCGGACCTCGGCGAGGAGCGCGGGCGCGACCGGGGCCGCGCCGATGGCCCCGCGCAGCGCCTCGAGGGCGGCCGTGGGATCGGTTCCTCGCGCGTCGCTCGCGAGGAACGCGCGCACGCGCGCGTCGAGGTGGCTCCGCACGAGGTGCTCCTCGTAGTGGGCGAACGGCACCACGAACCCCTCGGGCACCACCACACCTTGTTCCGCGAGCGCGCAGAGCACCCCCATGTTCGCGGCCTTGGCCCCGACGACGGGGACGTCGTCGAAGTCGAGCCCACACTGATCGAGGAGCGCGCGCGCCGAGAGGTCGCGCGGCGGCGTGAAGGTCGGGCGCTCGACGCCAGCCCACGCGGCGGCCGCCTCCTCGGGGCTCGCCTCGCGCACGCTCCACTCCTGCGCGCCGACCTCGAGCCGCACCAGCCGCCCCTCGAGCGCCGAGAGCTCCGGCGCGTCGATCGCGCCGCGCAGCGCCATGTCCGGGGTGCCGCGGTTGCCGCTGAGCACCGCGACGTGGGCGAGCGGCGCCTGGAACCGGCTCGTGATCAGCGCCGCGACGAGCGGGAGGTCGTCGGGCACCTGGTCGGTCACGAGCACGTCGCGCGGCCCGAGCTCGCCGCGCCGGACCGCGCCCGCCACCCGGCGCAGCGTCCCGAACGCCACGCCGAGCTGGATCGGTTGGTAGCGCATCGCGCCGTAGAGCTCGTCGTCGTTCGCGACGGGGAGCTCGCCCCCGAGCCCGGACACGCGCTCGAGGTGCACGTCCGAGGTCGGCCGGAACCGCAGCGCATCGCCGAAGAACGTGCGCTCGCGGAGCTGCTGCCAGGTCCAGAGGAGCCGCAGGCCGCTCAGGACGTCGCCGCTGATGATCTCGAAGGTCCACGCGCCCGCGTCCTCGTAGCGCACGATGGAGCCGACCACGTACGGCCGGTCCTCCACGCGATAGACGCGCTCGTAGAAGTCCATACCGTCGCGGTAGTCGCCCGGCGCGAGCAGCTCGCGCACGAAGTCGTAGTGGCTCTCGTACCGCGTGCTCTCGAGGAAGTGGAACCGCGGCGTGGCCTCGCGCACGTCGATGACGAACTTCACCACCGTCGTGCGCGCGACGTGGTGGTTGCGCGGCCGCGACGCCAGCCGAGCCCAGGTCGCTTCGTCGTCGATCCTCGGCGCGGAGTGCGCGCTCCCACCCTCGTCGGGAGGCGTCGGCGCGGGCTCGACCCGAGCCACGGGCCCGCCGCACGCGAACAGGAGGATCGCAAGGGAAGTTGCAGTTGCTCTCACCGCGACCGGCCGGCGCGGCGGCGGAGGGCGAGCGCGGCGAGGGCCATCGAGGCGAGCGCGAGCGCGCCGGACGGCGCCCCGTGGGCGCGGCACCCGCAGCCGTAGGTCAGAACGGTCCCCGTGCCCGCGTCGGTCCCCGTGCCCGCGTCGGGCCGCGGGCTCGCGGGCACGCAGGCCGAGAAGGTCCGGCACTCGCCGGTCGCGCAGCCTCCCGTGCAGGCGCCGTGGATCCGCTCGTAGAGGTCCATGGTCCAGCCGCCGCAGTAGGGCTCGTCGGCCGCGCACGCGGAGACGCCGGCCTCGCACGCCTCGCCGGACCGGCACTCCGCGTCCGACGCGCAGCGCCGCGCGACGCACACGGTGCCGCAGTGGTTGGTCTCGACCTCCGCGCCGCGCGGGCAGACGACCGACGGATCGGGCGGACCGACCGCGTCGGCCGAGGCGATCGAGGGGAGCGCGAGGGCGAGGTTGGCGACGAGGCCGAGGCGGAGCGTCATCGTCCGAGCGTGGCACATCACTCGCCGCCCCGGGGGCCTTCCGGCTTGGTCGTGCGCCCGGGCGGTGGGATCGTGCTGCGCGGCGGCGGCGGAGGCGCGCCGGCGCCGACCATCCGCTCGACGAGCGGCTCGAGCCCCTCCTTGCGGAGCGTCGGGGTGAGGCGCAGCTCGCGCGCGCCGAGGTCGAGCACCGTCGCTCCGTCGAGGGCGAGCGCGACGAGCGGCGAGTGCGTGGCGACGATCCACTGCAGGCTCGGGAAGCGCTGCGCGAGCAGCGGGAGCAGCCGGCGCTGGAGCCGCGGGTCGAGGTCGCGCTCCACGGCGTCGATCAGCGCCAGGCCGGGCGGCTCGCGGCCGGGCTGGCCCGTCCGGCGCCGCGCCGCCTCGACGCGCAGCGCCAGCTCCGCGAACAACTCGATCGCGGCCCGGTGCCCGCGCGAGAGCTCGTCGAGGCGCGGCCGGCGGCCGTCGCCGAGGTCGACCGCGCACACGCCGTCGGCGAACGCGAGCGACGCGCGGGGCACCCCGAGGACGGCACGCAAGACGTCTTGCACGTTCGAGATCCACTGTTCATCGCGCGACGCGCTCAGCGGGTCGCCGCGCGCCTCGCGCCGCGCGTGCCGCTCGGCGAGCGCCCCGGGGAGCCAACTCGCGACGCGCGCCGACGGCTCGATCGCGTTGACCTCGAAGGGCCCGCGGCCCCGCGCGGCGGTGCGGGCGTCGTCGAGGTGGAGCGCGATCGCGGTGCCCTTCTGCCACTCGCCCGCGAAGTCGCGCTCCCAGCGGAGCTGCACGGGGCGCGAGACGAACGCGATGCGGAGCTGCTGGTCGGCGCCGCCGACCGCCTCGATGTCGAGCGCGGGGTGTGGCTTCCCGGACAGCTC
>JAYRVK010000021.1:0-9725 GCA_041918555.1 Sandaracinaceae bacterium | reverse complement strand
GCCAGGCCGGCGCGCAGCGCCGGCCGTCGGCCGAGGGGCCCCCGCGCGGAGGCGCGGGGTGCGCGCGCGGCTTGCCGCGCGCGACGAGGGGTGGGGCCCCCGCGCGAAGCGTGGGGGAGGGGCGCGCGCAGCGCCCCTCGAAGACTCAGCGCCACTTGCCGGCGAGGTACTTGCGGGCGATCTCGGCCCACGATCCGGTCGGATCGAGGTCGAGGTAGGTCTGCCAGTGCGCCCGTGCCTCGTCGGAGCGGCCCTGCTCCTCGAGCGTCATCGCGAGGTTGAAGTGCGCGTCGGCGAAGCCCGGGTCGTGCTCCACCGCGCGCTCGAACATCGCGCAGGCGGAGGCCGCGTCGCCGCGCTCGAACGCGAGGAAGCCGAGATTGTAGAGCGCCTCGGGCTGCTCGGGATCGACGGCGAGGGCGCGCTCGTAGAGCCGCGTGGCGTGCTCGACGTCGCCCTGTCGGAAGCGCAGGTTGCCCCAGTTCGTCAGCGCGTTCGCGAGGCGCGGATCGAGGTCGAGGGCGCGCTGGTAGGCGCGCTCCGCGGCGCCGAAGGTCGCGTCGTCCTCGTCGAGCCGGCACCCCTCGAGGTAGTGCTCGTAGGCCTCCTGCCGCTGGCGCGGATCGACCGCGCCGCGGGGCTTGAGGACGCGCACCACGTCGTCGCGGATCGAGCGCACCGCGAAGTCGAGCTGGAGCTGCCCCGTCTCGGCGTCGTAAACACGATTTGCGTCGTGCACGACGACACCCTGCCCCTCGCTGCGCACGCGCAGCTCGTTCAGCGGACGCGTCACGTGCGGGAGCGAGCTGCGCAGCGTCTCGAGACCGCGGCGCACCGCGGGGAGGGCGGCGCCCTGGTCGAGGAGCTCCTTGGCCGCGCGGATCCCGATCAGATCCTGGAACGTGTAGAAGCGGCGGCGCCCGACCCGACCCGACGGCGAGAGGAACCCCGATCGGTCCCAGTAGCGGAGCCGGCCCAGCGGGAGATCGAAGAGCCGCGCGACCTCCTTGGGCTTGAACAGCGCGGCGTACGGATCGCCGAGCGACTCGCGGCCGAACCCCGGCGGCGGCACCGACGCAGGCGGCTCCGGCGCAGGCTCCGGCGCGGGCGCATCGGCGCGGCGACCGCCACCCGGTCCGAAGCGAACGTGGATGACGTTGTCCTCGTTCACGACTCTCGGACCGAAGGTACTTCGACCGGCGCCTCGAGGTCGACGTCGAGCAGCAGCACCTCGCCCTCGCGGCGGAAGCGCGTGAAGACCTGCGCGGTGCCCACGTCGCGGTCCGGGTGCCGCTGGTAGATCTCCGCGCACGCGATGCGGTGCGCGCGGACCCGGACGCGCACGGAGCCCTCGATCGCGCGGGCGAGCGCGTCGAGATCGTCGGGGAGCATCACGTCGCGGCAGCCGCGGGCGAGCGCCGCGAGGTCGAAGGTGATCATCACGGAGCCATACCATCGCCCGGACTCGTCGAGCCCGCCCTCGGTGAGCACGTGCGCCGCGCGGAAGAGCTCGGCGATCGCCGGGCCGCTCAGCGCGCCGCGCCCCGTGCGGGGCCACGCGCGGATCCGCGCGGCGCGCGCGGGCGGCTTGATCGGCGGGGGCATCGAGCGGAGATCGTACCTTTCCCTACATGGCCGATCCAAGTTCGCGCGATAGGGTCCCCGGCATGCGCGAGAGGCTGCGCCCGGCCAACGCCCCCATGGCCTTCCTGGCCGACATCCACGGCAACGTCGACGCGCTCGACGCGGTGCTCGCGGAGCTGCGCCGCCGGATGATCGATCAGGTCTACGTGGCCGGCGACCTGCTCCTCGGAGGCCCCGATCCGGTGGGCGTGTTCAAGCGCCTGCAGCAGGTCGACGCGCGGTGCGTGCGCGGCCTGACCGACACCGCGCTGGTCGAGGTCGCGCCCGATCGGCTCGCGCCGACGAGCGAGCGCGAGCGCGCGCTGGCGGAGCGGTTCCTCGCGACGCGCGCGGCGATCGGGGAGCTCGCGCTCAAGTTCCTCGAGCGCCTCCCCGAGCGGATCCGGATCCCGATGATGGACGGCTCCGAGATCCTCGTGGTGCACGGCTCGCCGCTCGATCCATCGACCGAGATCACGCACGACCTGGACGACGAGGAGCTCTATCACTTGCTCGCCGGCGATCCGGCGGACGTCGTGATCTGCGGGGCGAGCCACGTGGCGTTCCAGCGCGACCTCGACGGCGTGCGGGTGATCTCGGTCGGCTCGGTGGGGCAGTCGCCCGAGGGCGGGCTCGCCCACTTCACGATCGTCACGCCGCGGGTCGACGGGATGCTCGTCGAGCAGACCTTCGTCGAGCTCGACGACCCTACGACCTGACTACGCGCTCGCCCTGCGGATCGTCGAGGACTCGACGTCGTCGGGCCAGCGCGGGGGCACCTCGGCGGAGATCACCGCGTAGCCGTGCGCGCCCTCGATCGGGCGCACCCGCACGTCGACGAGCCCGCCGAGGAGCAGCGCGCGGCACGGCTCCTCGAGCGGCACCGGCCGACGGCCGCGGAACACCGCGAGCATCGCGCTGCGCGCGCCGCGCCAGCCCGGCTGGACGATCGGCACGACGAACGCGACCGTGCCGCCCTCGCGCACCGCGCGCCGGAGCTCGCCGACGAGGTCGGGCAACGAGACTTCCTTACTCCAATCGGCGACGATCGCCGCGTCGAACGGCGCGCCCCGGGGGACCGAGAGCGCTCCGCGCAGCTCTCCGATCGAGCCCGGCGCAGCCACGCAGTGCGGCTCGCCGGGCTGGATCGGCGCGCGGAGCTCGCCCACCACGAGCACGCGCCCCTCCTCGATCGCCGCCGCCCGCGCCGTGGACATCGCGCTCACTCCGCCGCCGCGTGCTCGGGCCCGTCGGCGTCGGGGCGCACGAGGATCTCCACCTCGGTGACGTGCCGCTCGTCCGCGGCGCGCACCGTGAAGTCGAAGCCGCGGAACGTGATGGACTCCCCGACGCTCGGCACGCGGCCGGCGAGCTCGACGATCATGCCGCCGACCGAGTCGTAGTCGCCCTCGGCGCTCTCGAAGTCGGCGTCGAGGACGTGCGCGACGTCGTAGACCGACACGCTCGCGTCGACCCACAGGTGCCCCTCAGCGATCTGGCGGATCGGCGTCTCGACCGCGTCGTGCTCGTCCTGGATGTCGCCGACGATCTCTTCGAGGATGTCCTCCAGCGTGAGGATGCCGCTCGTCCCGCCGAACTCGTCGACGACCACCGCGAGGTGGAAGCGCTTCGACTGCATCTCGCGCAGGAGCTGGCCGATCTTCTGGGTCTCGGCGACGAAGAAGACCTGCTTGCGGACGATGTCCGCGAGCGCGACGTGCGCGCGGTCGTTCTCGCGCAGCGTGCGGAAGAGGTCCTTCGCGTAGAGGACCCCCTCGATCTGATCGAGCGTGGAGCGGTAGACGGGGTAGCGGCTGTGCCCGTGCTCCTCGATCTGCAGGATCACCTCGTCGATCGGGGTGTCGAGCTCGAGCGCGTTCACCGAAGTGCGGGGCACCATGACCTCGCGGGCCACGGTGTCCTTGAACTCGATCACGCTCAAGAGGAGCTCGGCGAACTCCTCGGTGATCGATCCGCTCTCCCCGCGCTTCTCGATCATGTGCTCGACCTCGCGCAGCGAGTGCTCCTCGTCGCTCGCCTGCTCGGGCGGCTCGGCCAGCGAGCGGCCGACGGCGGTGGCCAGCTGGTGGACGGGCCAGGCGAACGGCCACACGACGAGCTCGATCGGCCGCAGCCAGCGCGCCATCGGGATCGCCCAGGTCGCGGCGCGCGCCCGCGCCGCGGCGCCGAGGCCCGCGGCGACCGCCGACTGCAGGAACGCCACGCCCGCGACGGCGAGCGCCGTGACCCACGGTGCCGCCTCCCACGTGAGGTGCATCGCGAGCGCCACGGCCCCGACCAGCCCGAACACGCGGCCGACGGAGAGCCGCGTGCGCCGGTCGAGCGCTTCGTCGAGGAGTCGCTGCGCCGTGCGCGCGTTCCGGCCGCCCGCCTCGACCGCCGCGAGCAGCCGCACCTCGCCCAGCGCGGTGATTGCGCCACCGAGCGCGTCGAGCGCAGAGCTCGCCAGGACGGTCAAGACGAGCGCGACCCAAGCGGTCGCGGGGCCTTCGAGTGGCTCTGGCAAGATGACTCTCTTCCGCCGGGCACCCCCCGTGACGGGCGGATGAATCGAGCCTAAAACGCGCCCCTCGGGGTCGCAACCCCCGGCGGTTGTCGCCGCCGAGGCGGCTGTACTAGCTTGCCGGGATGCTTCGTCGAGCTTTGGTCGGTCTCGTCACCCTCGCGGTGGCGGGCGCGTGCGGCCCATCGGTCCCCAGCATCCCGCCGCTCCCCGACGCCGGGCCGCTCTTCGACGCGGGCGGGGGTACCGACGCGGGGAGCAGCGCCTCCTGCGACAACGGGGTCCGCGACGGAGACGAGACCTCCCTCGACTGCGGCGGCTCGTGCCCCGCGTGCGCCGACGGAGACAACTGCTCGGTGCCCGGCGACTGCGAGAGCGGCGTCTGCCAGCGCGGCCGCTGCCTCGTGCCGACCTGCACCGACGGCGTGCGCAACGGGCGCGAGACGGGGCGCGACTGCGGCGGCGATTGCGGCCTGTGCCCCGGCGGCGAGCCGTGCTCGAGCAACGATCAGTGCCTGAGCGGGCGGTGCCGCGGCGGGGTGTGCACGATGAGCGACTGCGAGGACGGCCGCATGAACGGCGAAGAGACCGACGTCGACTGCGGCGGCGCGACGTGCCCGGCCTGCGCGGGCGGCGCGGCGTGCGAGGACCCGGAGGACTGCGAGAGCCTGATCTGCGACGCCAGCACCTGCACCACCGCGGCGTGCGACGACGGCGTGCAGAACCAGGACGAGACGTCGGTCGACTGCGGCGGCGGGCTCTGCCCGCCGTGCCGCGACGGGCTCGCGTGCAACGTCGACGCGGACTGCGAGGGGCGGCGCTGCCTCGACGGAGGCTGCGTGTCCTGCATGGACGGGATCCGCGACGCCGAGGAGACCGACGTCGACTGCGGGGGGGGGCTCTGCGATCCGTGCGGCGACGGCGAGATGTGCGCGATCGATCGCGACTGCCGGAGCGACTCGTGCATCGCCGGCGTCTGCGAGTCCTGCGTGGACGGTGCGCGCAACCAGGACGAGACCGACGTCGACTGCGGCGGCTCGTGCCCCGGGTGCGCGGACCGGCTCATGTGCGCCGTGGACCGCGACTGCGGCGCGCTCGGCGCGACGTGCGTCGCGGGCGTCTGCGCGTCGTGCGCGGACACGGTGCGCAACCGCGACGAGACGGACGTCGACTGCGGCGGGCCGACCTGCCCCGACTGCGCCGACCGGCTGATGTGCGTCGACGGCACGGACTGCCAGTCGACGAGCTGCCTCGCGGGGCGCTGCGTGTCGTGCCGGGACGGCGTGCGCAACCAGGGCGAGACCGACATCGACTGCGGCGGCACGACGACGTGCCCTCGGTGCGCGCCCGGACGGATGTGCGGCGGCGCGACGGACTGCGCGTCGATGATCTGCGACGGACCGACGGGGCTCTGCAACGCGCCGGGCTGCGGCGATCGCGTGCTCAACGGGGCCGAGACGGACCTCGACTGCGGCGGCGGCGCGTGCATCGGCTGCGCGGACGGGCTCGTCTGCGCGATGAACCGCGACTGCCTGAGCGGCGTCTGCACCGGCGGGAGGTGCCAGGTCCCGACCTGCTCGGATCGCGTGTTCAACGGGGACGAGACCGACGTCGACTGCGGCGGTCCGACCACGTGCCCGCGGTGCCTCACCGGGCGGCGGTGCGACGCGACCACCGACTGCGCGGTCGACCTGTGCGACGTCGGCTACTGCGGCGGCGCGGCGATGTGCAACGCGGGGCCCGCGCGCGTGCTCGTGTACCAGCCCGGCGGCACGACCGGCACGGCGTGGTTCCCCACCGGCACGATGACGACGATCGCGAGCGACGCGATGTGGCGCACGATGAGCACCGCCGACTTCGGGCAGTTCGACATCCTCTTCATCGCGGGCGGGCGCTGCGGCGGCACGCTCGACACGGTGATGGGGACGGCCCTCGACACGATCGCGGCGTGGGGGCCCGCGGTGCAGGGCCGCGTCGTCATCTCGAGCGACGACGCGGATCTCCACGGCGGCCCGCAGGCGGAGGCGTTCCACCGCAACCTCGTCGACTGGCTCAAGGTGCCGGGCCGCAACGTCGACGCGGGCCGCACGAGCCTGTACATGAGCTGGGGCTGCACGATGGTGAACGGCGGCGGGTACGTGCCGGGCGCGCGCGGCACGCCGGAGACGTTCGAGTCGGTGCTCGGGACGGGGGTCAGCGGCGATGGCACGAACTACTGCAGCTCGGTGGCGACGACGTCGGCCGGGGCGACGCACCCGATGATGGCGGGCCTCAGCCCGCCGTTCTGGGGCTGCCCGTTCCACGGCGGCCTCGGCACGATCCCCGCGGGCTACGTCTCGCTCATCGACGGGACGACGGCGCCGAACAGCCCCGTGCTCGCGGTGCGCGACTCGCCGATGCCCTGCATCCCGTGATCGCGAGCACGAGGAGCGTCGCGAGCCCCGCGCCGGGCGCGCGATCGCGGCGCACGCGACACCCGCACGCGCCTCCGCCGACCTGGACCGTGCCCGCGTCGGCGCCGGCGTCGCGCGCGAGCTCGCCCGCGTCGCACCCGGGCTCGTGCGCGCACGCGCGGTCCGCGCCGCACGCGTCGCGCGTGCATGGATCGCCGTCGTCACACTCCGCGGCGTCCTCGCAGCAGCCCGCGATCGGCGCGTGATCGCAGCCGCCCTCGTCTCGGCACGCGTCGGCGGTGCACGGATCGCGGTCGTCGCAGGCGAGCGGGACGGGCCCCGCGCAGCGCCCCGCCTCGCAGGACGACGACGCCGTGCAGACGAGCCCGTCGTCGCACGCGGTACCGTCGGGGACGCTCTCGTCGGAGGGACACTCGGGGCCGTCGGCGCAGACCTCCGCGGGATCGCAGGGGCCCAGGCTCGGCCGGCACGTCGCGCCCGCCATCGCCGCCACGTCGGCGGGGCACTCGGGCGCGGCCCCGTCGCACGCCTCGGCGGGATCGCAACCCCCACTCGAGGCGCGGCAGACGTCCGCGGGACCGAGCGGGACGTTCGCCGGGCACTCGGTGCCGACGCCGTCGCAGTGGTCCATCGGATCGCAGGGGCCGCGACCCGTGCGGCAGAGGGTGGTCGCGGGCGCGGGGCCGCACGTGCCGGTCCGCGGATCGAAGCTCCCGAAGTCGCACGTGACGCAGTGCCCGGGCTCCGTCCGGCGGCACTCGCTGTCGCAGCAGACCCCGTAGGAGCAGAACATCCCCGGGCCGCACTCCGCGTCGACGCCGCAGCCGCGGCCGCGGTCGACGAAGACCGTGAAGCTCGTAGGCGCGGCGGGGCGCGTCGTACTATTGCAAGTCCAGTTGTCGGCGTCCACGATGCGCGCGAGGAGCTCGGAGCGCGTGCCGACGGTCGGCCCCGCGTACGCGCAGTCGAGGAACGCCCCGAGGGCGACCTCGAAGCCGGCGAGCGCGGGCGGCCGCGCGGAGGTCGCGTCCGAGGTCGCGTCGGTCTGCCACCCGCCGCCGAGCTGCGCGCCGAAGAGGAGCGAGTCGGTGGGCGATCCGTCGGGCAGGAGGGCGCCGACGAGCGCGATCACCGAGTCGGCGCCCGCGTCGAGGGGGAGCCCGCCGAGATCGATCACCGTCCCGGCGGGCACGAGCCGGTCGACGTCCCAGTAGCTCAGGCCCTCGCCGGCGCGGAACGCGCCGCGCGCGAGCCAGCCGCGATCCGTGAAGGTCACGACCTCGACCGGGTGGAACGTCTCGAGCGCGACGAAGCGGACCCCGATGGGCCCCGCCGCCGCGTTGGTGGAGATCGCGACGATCGCCACGTCTCCGGGCGCGATCGTCGGGTGGGCCGCCGCGCGCAGCGGAGCGGCGCAGGCGACGAGCAGGGCCAAGAGCGAGGAGGCGCGGCGGATGCCCCGATACTAGCTGGATCGCTTCGTGACCTCGCTCTTCGACATCAGCTGGAGCAGATCGCTCGAGGTCACGATGCCGAGGAGCTCGCCGGCGGCGTTCACCACGGGCAGACACCCGATGCGCTCGTCGGCCATGACTGCGGCCGCCTCGGTCACGGGCGTCTTGGGGGGGACGGTCCTCGGGTGGCGCGTCATCACCTGCGCGACGAAGGTGCGCCGCTCGATGTCGGCGGCCTTCACGTTCGCGGCAGGGCCTTGCTCGAGCGCGCTCACCGCGTACCGGAGCAGATCGCGCTCGGTGATCACGCCCACCACCACGCGCCCGTCGAGGACCGGGATGTGCCGGAAGCGGAAGCGATCGAGGCTCTGCGTCACCGTGTCGAGCGAGTCCTCCTCGCTCACGGTGACCACGTGCTCGGTCATGATGTCGGCGACGGTGAATGAGCGGCCCATGAATCGTTGCCCCTAGCCCTCGAACGCGATCGCGCCCACGTCGAGGAGCTCGACGAGGGTCTTCAGGACCTCGAGCGCGGGCATCCCCGTCACGTCGATGATCTCCTCGATGGTGTGCCCGCCGTCGACCTGCGCGAGCACGAAGCCGTCGCGGTGGTCGAGGCCGAGCCAGCGGATCTCGCTGTCGAGCACGGTCCGCCGCGGCACGCGATCGAGCGGCCCGAGCCGCGACCCGTAGAGCTGCGCGAGCTTCTGGCGCGACGCCCTCGCCGTCTCGACGGCCTGACGGTTCTCGGGCTCGGCGCCGAGCACCAGCTCGGCGAGCCGGAGCGCGGCGGTGAAGTCGCCGAGCGCGAAGCGGTCGGCCATCTCGGTGACCGGCGAGGGCCCCGAGGCGGGCGGGCGCGAGCGATGCTCGACCAGCGTGAGGGCGTCTCCGACCGACGGCACCGCCGGCGGCGGCGGGACCACGGGCAGGACATACGCCTGCGGCGGCGGCGTCACGCTGCGCCGCTGGCGCTCCCAGCCGTCCCGCCCGCCGGTGTTCTCCTCGGGGGGGGGGATGGTCGAGGGGCGCGCGGCGCGCTCGATCTCGTCGCGCGTCGGCAGCCGCAGCTCCACCGACTCGTCGTCGTCGGCGTCCGCGTCCTCGCCGGGGAGCGCGAGGGGCTGGGCCTGGAACTTCAGGGTCACCCGCACACGCTTGGTCCGGCCCTCGTCCGCCATGGCCTCACGCGATCTTGCCGACCACGCCCTTGAACATGCGCTGCGTCCGCGAGAGGGCGTCGATCTGCTCGCGCAGCGCCGCCGTGTCCCCGGACTGGATGAGCTGCTGAGCGCGCTCCACCACCGCGCGCGCCTTCTCGATCGCGTCGCGGCCGAAGTCGCTCCCGGCCACGACCTCCTCGACCTTCGGGAAGAGCTTCTCGATGTCGGCGATGAGGGTCTGCGCCTCCTGCTTCGCCTTCTCGTGCTCCTCGTCCTGGCGCATCGTGACGGCGTAGTCGCGCGCGTCGGTCATCATGTCGTCGAGCTCCTGGTCGGTGAGGCCGCTCGTCGAGGTGACGGTGATCGACTGCTCCTTGCCGGTCTCCATGTCCTTCGCGTGCACGCTGACGATGCCGTCCGCGTTGATCTCGAAGCCGATGTGATAGATGCCATCGACGACCGTGTTGAGGAAGTTCTGTCCCCCGAACTGGGTAGCCCCGCCATTGCCCTGGATCAGGTGATAACCGGTCTCGACATTGCCTTCGTC